>CAYLSW010000266.1:0-3147 GCA_964386145.1 uncultured Lentimicrobiaceae bacterium
CCAGAATATTGACAATCCGTTTGTGCAGCCTGCTTTACTTCATCGGCTGGCAGAGGTATCTTCCGCAGAATCTTTTGTTGTTCCGGGCTACCATGGACGTGGCGGACATCCTGTTTTGCTTTCCGCGAAAATTGTCAGCGACCTTGTGGCTTCTCCGGATTACCGGCAGAATATGCGGGATTTTTTGCAGGCATATCCTAAAATTTACTGCCCCGTGGAGGATAAAGAAATTCTTGCAAACATCAACTCCCGGCAAGAGTACAAAAAGTACTTTGGAAGAAGAACATGAGTTCGGAAAAGGTCACCCACGAGCGGCAATCTTGCGTCAGATTAGCCCCAAATTGTTAGTACTGCCAGAGATACTGCTCGAAGTTGAACATCTGGGTTTTAATACGGTTTGATTCTCTGATGGCGTTAGCCCCGGTAGCATAATCATTGATACGTCTGTCAAAGATATTCTGCTCTTTATAAATGTAACTCTCGAAGAGACGTTTAATAAAAATATCATCAAAGCTCAGCCGCATGGAGGAATTGGCAGGGTTGTAAGCAAGCGCCCGTGCCAGTACTTTCCGGGCATCGGCATAAGAGACCCAGAACAGGGGCACGGGAACCTGTTGGCCGTTGTGTTCTTTTAGCATAACCGGACAGAAAGCTTCAATACGTACCAGCATCTCCGAAAGTTTGGAATCGAAATACCAGTCTTCTTTCAGGCGCAAGCGCATAACCTGTGTGGGATCAAATTCAGTGATGATAGTTGTATCATACTGGTCAAAAGGGGCATACGTACGGCGCAGTGTTTTATGTATTGTATCTGTCTGGCGGGCAATAATCTCGTTGTAAGTTATCGGCACCAGCAATTCGTCCGTATTGGAGATGTCGTAAGCCGTAATTTTTCCCTGCTTCAGTGCATCGAGGATAACGGTAATAAATGATTTCCAGTTTTGCTGCGGCACCGTGGGGAAATAGAATACATTGTTCATTTTCTGACGAAAGTCTATTTCGCGCCAGATTCTCTTCGACCACATAATGTCGGCTTTACGCACGCTGGGCAATGGCATGGGAACCCTGTCAATCACACCCTGATTCTGATACAGGCCGTCTGTCGGGGTGTTCGCAGTGATTTGTCCCATCAACAAAGCCGGACTGAAAAACAGTCCTGTTAGAAAGATGGATAGAATGATTTTTTTCATAACCTTTATTTTATCTCTAAACTTATGGGATTCAATGTTCTAATGGAGCCATCCGGACCTAATGCCTGGATATTTTCGAAGAAGAATTTTTGTTTATGCCTGCTGTTGCGGATAATCTTCATTGCTTCTGGTGTAAAAACATTTCCTCTTATGTTAACGGCAACCCAGTCACCATTCATAATAGTAGCAAAAGTAAAAGAGGTTATCTTAAAATAATAGTTGTCAAACAAAAAGTCTTTCATATTTGGGATAATTCCTCTCGCAGCGAGCAGGGTATTTTTATCGATCATGCCGTTGGATTGACCTGCAATTTCAGATGTGGGACTGGGGACCCGCTTTATACGAAATTTCGATCTGCCTAACAGGATATTCTTACCGTTAATTTCAGCTGTTGCTGTAACAAACACTTTGTTTCCGGGAACCGGTTTGCTAAGCATAACAATCCAGTTGCGGCCCTTTTTATAAAGTTTACCGGAGGAAATACGGGGATGGATTTGATTGCTGCTAAAGCCGGCAGCAGTAATTGATACCGGGTTTTCGACACCGAGATAAAAAACATTCATCCTGAGCGGAGCCACCGTAAGAGAAGGCGGAGCTACGAGATATTTTCCCGTGAAATTATATTTCACCTGTTGGTTGGTAGCAGGATCAATCATTTCTATAATTCCGGCATACTTGTGAAGGCCTTCTTTTTTCGCCGGTAATTCAATCTGCACTACGCCACCTTCTCCTTTGACGAGCTGTGCTTTGCTAATATTTTGATTTGTTATGGAGTCAGCACCATTCAGGACACGTACGTTGGGTTTGGTTTTGGTATCATAAGCTGCCACCAGAACCTCAGCTTTATAAGTATTTCCTTCCAGCACATAGGTACTGGAAGGAATAACTTTGGCTTCCACATGGTCAAACTTGTAATCTTTTTCGGTTATGGAGCGATACAAATAATTCAGCGCATCAAATTCGGACATCTTTACCTCCGAAATTATTTTATTTACCAATGTGATGTCAGCAGCAAGAATTGTCCAATAGAAATTATGATTTTCCCAGTCCTGCTTTTGCCGGTCAGCATTGTAGTAAATAATTTTTTGCTTACCACGGTAATTGGTTGCCAGTCCGACTTTGGTAGTGTTTTCCGGAAGATTCATTATTTTTATGATTCTGTTCCGGTAATCGGTCATCTTCTTACTCAAATGGTAAGCCTCCCCTTTTTTGGTGTTCCCCACACCAATCAGGTAATTGGTAACATCGTTGTACCGGTCTTTGGAGGGGACGATGCGCAGGTTCAATTCCTTTATTTTTTTCATCTCTGTGGGATGAGAGGGATCGGGAACCAGTGTGTCAAAATAATAATGCGAAACTACGAAGGCCGAGTCCTTCCTTTCGGAAACCTCAACCAGCTTCAGCTTAAGATGTTGTAGATACTGAACCATAGCATTTGATTCCTTCCTGACAACCTGTGCCTTTTTCCAAAAAGGGCCTACTTTGTCCTGATTCAGTTGATATTGTGTTTCAAAACGGTCATACGTAGCGGCTATTTTAGAACTCAGGCTTGTATTTGTATCTTCAACATTTTCGTTGACCACCAAAAAGGCATCCAGTACCTGTTTTGATACATTTAATGCCAGCAGGGCATAAAGTACCAAATACATCATGGCAATCATTTTTTGCCGCGGGGTTTCTTTATATCCAGCCATTTACAATTCTTTTTTTTGTTCTGCAATCGGATAAATTCATGAGGCTTAGCTTTGGATGTTCATGGCAGTAAGCATATTCCCATATACTTTATTCAGTGATTCCATACGTTTGGTAAGCAACTGCATTTGCTCAACAAATACGCCGGTTTGCGAAGCGGATTTATCCAGAGAATCCAGTAATTCAGTGACGGTAGCCTGCATTTTGCCTGAGCTTTCCACGGTTTTCTGTGAATCCCTCATCTGTGCCTCGTATATCACATTCA
>CAYLSW010000267.1:0-3146 GCA_964386145.1 uncultured Lentimicrobiaceae bacterium
TCACCCTCACGGTCTTCATCAGAGGCAAGCCAGACTGTTTCCGCTGCTTTGGCCATTTTTTTCAACTCGCTTACAAGCTTTTTCTTGTCAGGGCTAATCTCATATTGTGGTTCAAAGTCGTTTTCCACATCTACGCTGAGTTTTTTGGAGTCTAAATCCATCACATGCCCCAGGCTGGATTTAACGGTGTAATCTTTCCCCAGGAAACCTTCGATGGTTTTAGCCTTGGCGGGTGATTCAACAATCACTAAGTTTTTGGCCATAGTCAATTTTTTATGTGTTCACATTTCTGAAAATGCGCTGCAAAAGTAATATAATTAAACAATACGGATAATCCGGGTTCTCTTTTTCCGCCATGGTGAATATTGTGCCGCTCTTATCCCGGCTTAGGCGCCTGAATATTTTTCAGAAACGGGTGATAATCACCTGTCAGACCCAGTGGTTTTTGGGTACGAATGCTATGGACAATTTCTATGCTGTTGCGGGCTTCTTTTATGCCGAAACCATTTCCGTCCAGTATTTGCCGGTAGCTTTCGGTATGCAAATCGGTAAATCCGCCACTAAATTCTATCTCTTCACCGTTTACCGTGATGGAACGATAGGTCGGGAGTCCTTTTTCCACAGCCTTCTTAGGCAGATCGTTACGGTCGAGGCTCAGAAACCAACGTACACGAGCCTGCTTAAGCCGTAAAAACCCTGCGGCCTTATCTCCCTGATATACATGGACTTTGTTGTCTTGCACCTCCCCGAAAATCCAGCTTAGCATATCAAAAAAGTGAATTCCTATGTTGGTCACCACGCCTCCCGATTTAGCACCATTGCCTTTCCAGGAATAAAAGTACCATTTGCCCCGCGAGGTGATGTAAGTTAAATCAATGTCATACATTTTATCCTCCGGAAGGGAGGCGATTCGATTTTTCAAAGCTATAATAGAAGGATGAAGCCGCAACTGAAGGATATTGAAAACCTTCTTTTCATTTTCTTTTTCAATCTCCTTTAGCCCGTCAAGATTCCATGGATTCAAGACCAGTGGTTTTTCACAAATAGCATGGGCTTTGTTTCGCAGAGCCAGCCTGATGTGTGCGTCGTGCAGATAGTTTGGGGAGCAGATACTAACGTAATCCACTTTGCCCGATTTCTTACGTCGCAGTTTATCCAAATGACGGTCGAAGCGTTCGGGTTCGGTAAAAAAATCGGCATGTGGGAAAAACGAATCAATAATTCCCACACTGTCAAAAGGGTCGAGAGTAGCTACCAATTCATTACCGGTTTCTTTAATGGCTTTCATGTGCCTTGGGGCAACATATCCGGCAGCGCCTATCAACGCAAATATTTTCGACATAGAAATATGAGGTTTAATGTTTCTTCAAAGATGCAAAATTTCTGCTTTGTGAAATAAGCTGGCACTGAAAAAGAAAAGAAAAATCCATGTCCCAAAAGCCGGGATAAAATTTAAACTTTATTTATCAGACGTCTGAAAAAGCTGTTTTTCTTTCTCGGGGTGTCATCGGTATAGTAACCGCTACCTTGTTTGCCGTAACCGTAACCGTAGCCATAACCGTAACCGTAACCATAGCCATAACCGTAGCCGTAGCCACCTTCCATGTTGATATCATTAATAACGATACTCATTTTCATGCCTCTTTCTTCGATATCTTTGATAAGCGCACCAAAGATACGCTTATTGGTAAAGTTTTGACGTGCAAGATAGATGTTCACATCGGTGAAGGGCATGAGCAGGAACGCATCTGTAACCAGGCCAACGGGAGGCGTATCAATAACAATATAATCGTAACGCTTTTTCAGTTCCTCAAAAAAGATTATATTTTGGTCGGAAGCAATCAACTCTGCAGGATTGGGAGGAACCGGGCCGGCCATAATAACGTCCAAATGGTCAATCACGCCCGAAGGCTGGATAATATCATCCAAGCTGTCTTTACCAATCAAATAGGAGGTAATTCCTTTGTCGTTATCCAGATTAAAGTCCTGATAAATTTTTGGTTTACGAAGGTCGAAACCCAATAATACGGTTTTTTTACCATACTGGGCATACACACTGGCAAGGTTTATGGAGACAAACGTTTTCCCTGCACTGGACATGTCGGCAGTAACCATAATAGTGACCGGCATTTTCCCACGGACAAGATATTGAATGTTGGTTCGCAGCGAACGAAAAGATTCGGAGACACTGGATTTGGGATAATGTGCCACCACAAGTTGAGAATCTTTGTTGCTGTGGAGCAACTGACCGATAATGGGGAAGTTTGATAGGCTTTCTACACCTTTACGATCGGAAATTTTATCATTCATATATTCTTTACCGAGAACATAAACTACAGGGAAAGCAATGCCGAGGATCAGTGCAATGAGATAATTCAATGACTTCTTTGGGAAAACAGGTGCATTACTGATATCGGCACGTGCTTCGTCGATAATTTCATTATCAGGCGTATTGGAAGCCTTGGTGATCTGAGCATCCGAACGTTTTTCCATCAAAAAGGTATAAATATTATCCGCCAGAGTAAATTTCCGTTCGTAGTTGAGTAGTTCTCTTTGTGTTACCGGCAATTCGTTGAGTCGTTGGCTTATTTCATTAATTTGCCGGTTGATATCGGCAATAGCCTCATTAGAATTTATAATTATGTTGGAAACATTTTCAACAATGGCACGCTTAGTACTCAGTATCTGGCTGTTGATAGTAATGATTGTCGGACTTCTTTCCGTTGAATAGAGCAAAGCTTCTGCTTTTTTATTAAACAATTCAATCAACTGTGCCACCAGTGCGTTCAAAGCCGGGTCTTCAATACCCATAGCAGAAGGTGCCACCAGTTTGTTCAGGTTGGATTCATTCTTTTGAATATAATCTTTCAGGTTGTTGTAGTACAGAGATTTTATCAGGAGGACGGCCTTTTGTTTTTCCAAATCACTCATGGTCTGGAATACCTGCTGTGCCTGAAAAGAAATATCCATGACCTCTTTGGCAGATCTGAATTTTTGAAGATTAAGCTCTGCCGAACTAAGAGAATCGGAAATAATTCTCAGCTGACTATTGATGAATTTAATTGTGTTTTCGGCAATCACGTTCTTCACGTCCAGATTCTTTTCCAGATATTGCCGGGTCAGCATATTCAGATAATCAACGGCTT
>CAYLSW010000268.1:0-3145 GCA_964386145.1 uncultured Lentimicrobiaceae bacterium
TTATTCTCGGCTTCTTTATCATGAGCGCCGGGCCGGTTGGATTTCAGTATGCTGCTGAAATAAGCTATCCGGCTCCCGAATCTATTTCGCAGGGGCTGCTGCTGTGGATCGGACAAATATCGGGGCTGTTGTTTGTTGCCGGCATGAGTATTCACAACAACAAATTCCTCAACGACTGGATGATTCTTTTCAGTATCCTGATGCCGCTTGTGGTCGGACTAACATTGATGACCAAAGAGTCGCCCATGATTATCACGGAAAAGGACAGGATGAAAGCGGAAGGATAAAGCTCATGGGACAGGCGATATCGTCGTTTCCCATTGGAAAATTCTGATACATTTAATCGGGCTTCTATCAGACTTCCGGGAAATCGTAAAATACATTCCCTATTCTGTGTGACAAACAATCACTCAAGCACGTACAACTAATGACTATTATAGATGGTTAACACACAGCATCTTACACTACTTTAACAAACTACACACATATCAGTTCATTTCAGCATCAAAAAGAACAAAGATATTTGACGCAAAAAAGATAAATGTCTATGGAATTAATAACAAAAACCGAACGGGAAAATCAAAATCGCCTGCCCATCATCCATGCGCGTGCTGCCGCCATATCAATTTGCATACCTTTAGATTCTTCACCCACAAACCTATGTTTCATCATTCTGCCCATCATGCCATGATTATTCAAAGTTTGATGTTGACTTTTTAATGATTCTACATAATCAACAACAGCCCAGCGCTGTACAGGTTTTAACGAATATTGAAACGGTGGCATTGGCGTTCCTTCAATGCCGGTAGAGATTATCATATACATCCTCTTTTGTGTATTTGCACGTTTTAGAGGCCGAAGGGTCAGGTTGGGTGGTGAGATCAGATTTTGTCTGTAATCGGTTAAATGCTTGGAGAGTGGCCCGTCTCCTTCAGCATCTTTCCCGTGACACGAGGCACAATTAGCTTCAAAAAGTCTTTTCCCGGTACTTAATAAAGTATCGCTCATTGTGGGGGCATTTGAAATTTCAATTGCTTCTTCTTTTTTTTGATCTTTGGGTATAAATGACATTACATATGAAGCAACTGCATTCATCTGCCGACCGGTTAATTGCCATTGTGGAAGCATTGCCGTAGTTCGTACACCAAGTTTCAGGGTGGCTACAATATCAACTTTCTCCGGCATCGAACCATAAGGAGTCGATTTAAATTTAATATTTCCTGAAGCAAAGTCAGTCGGTTTAGTATTTAACCTATATGCTTCCGGGCCATTTCCTTTTCCATCAACTCCGTGACAGGCAATGCAGTATTTGTCATAAACAGTTCTCCCCTGCACTAATAGATTGTCTGGCGAATTAATATTATTCGCATTCACAACTTTATCACCATTAAAATTATCGGTCGTTCCCATGGTTCTTCTATTGTTGATAACAACGGCTAAAAAAATGAGGATAGGTAAGGCCAATAAAAATATAATAAATAGTTTCTTAGACTTTTTCATCGTAAAATCCTTTTGGTTTTTTTATTCAATACATTCAACAAATTCTATAAATGCTACAAATATCCATGTTTTGCATTCGAACTGTAAAGCGACCTAACATGCCGGTGGGTTTTAAAAATCCAAAGTTATGAAAATATCTAAGTTTACGACAAAAATTTGCAACTTTTTTCGCCAGGAAAGAAAACAAAATTTTGTTTTTTCCAAAACGTTATATCAATTGAGAGATCGGAATAGTACAGTAGAGGCAATGAGGATAGTCAGGAAAATACTTTTAGGTTTTTCTTTTGTAAAGCGGAAATAATGATCCGGCGTACCTCCTTATTATCCGGTTGCAGCTGAATGAAGTCATCGATAATTTCTTTATTTCCATTCAGTTCCGATATTGGCACAAACCCAAAGCCCAAATATTTCCCATGCTGCACTTTCACCACCGATTTCTCCTGTTCGTTTCGACCTTTGTCGAATATCAAAAAATTTTGTTCTTCAAAATAATAATTTTCGATGGCCTCCCTAACGCGGGTATTGTAATTTTCAGCCGACTCCTCTCCTATGCAAGCTCCGGCACACTGATGGATTTGATAATGAAAACAGGGGCCTTTCGATGTATGAAGTCCGGTTAGTTTTTGGCAAAGTCCAAATGTCTCGCAAAGCCGGAACAGGTGTTCTTTGCCTTCCTGAACAGAACCGTAGGTATAAAGCGGCGTCACTTCGTCAATAATAGTGTTGAGTTTCAAATTCAGGTAGCCATTGTCATCGACAAAGGTGTAAAGCCCG
The DNA here is from genome assembly GCA_964386145.1 of uncultured Lentimicrobiaceae bacterium. GTDB lineage: Bacteria > Bacteroidota > Bacteroidia > Bacteroidales > F082 > Sulfidibacterium. Next base: position 2,275 of record CAYLSW010000268.1, read on the forward strand.
TAATTGAAAAAAGTGCGTCGTTGAGCACGATTAAATAGCGGCTGGTATTTTTTTATCTCAGCTGATTCCAGCAGCAGCGCTACCAGCTCACTGCCGGTAACCCGGAAACGCACTTTGAGTAATTGGTTTTTCATCTCCAACTCTTTTTTATCCAGGTTGTTGTTTAGATGCGAAAGTACCCGCTCACGAATATTTACCGACTTGCCCACGTAAATTAGCTCACCGGCTTTATTGTAGAAATAATAGACACCTGTTTCACGGGGCAGTTCCTCAACCAGTGATTTATTAAAGTCACGAACAGTCTCTTTTTGTTTTGTCTTGTCCGGCACCGGACCAAGGGAAAGCAGCAGCTCAAAAAGCCTCACCGTAGCCAGCGCATCGCCGGCAGCGCGGTGGCGGGCATGATTGTTGATGCCAAGGTCTTTACAAAGTTTTCCAAGGCTGTAGGAAGGATGACCGGGAATCAGTTTCCGGCTGAGTTTTACCGTGTCTATCGTCTCCCGATGAAAGTCGAAACCGAGTCGCAGGAACTCCTGCCGGATAAAGCCATAGTCGAAACGTACATTGTGGCCAACAACGATGGCTCCTTCGGTAAATTTCACAATTTTAGCAGCCACCTCAAAAAACCGTGGAGCATTTTCCACCATGTGGTTGTTGATGCCGGTAATTTGGGTAATGCGGTAAGAAATCTTCCTTTCCGGGTTGATGAGTGTACTGTATTCGTCCGTTATTCTTGTTCCATCATGCAGAAAGATAGCAATTTCAGTAATCTTCTCACGAGCAGGGCTCAGCCCGGTGGTTTCGATATCGAGGATGGCGTACATAGTTATATAACCGGCATTTCGCGGTACACTTTACCATCCAACTGACA
>CAYLSW010000269.1:0-3140 GCA_964386145.1 uncultured Lentimicrobiaceae bacterium
CCGTAAGTGTGGGAAAATCCATTTTTAGCATTCAGGCGGGAACAATCGGTATTTGGGTAAACAACGAAGCACGGTTATCCCGTTCATTGGTTTTACGAACCGAAATAGGTTATTCGGCCCAGTTGCTGTGGGGTGCCGGCCAGGAGGAGGGTTTTCTGATGACTCCGGTTTTTACATTAGAGCCACGCTGGTATTACAATCTGCAAAAAAGAAAATCGAAATCAAAAAGAACGGTTGGCAATAGTGGAAATTATCTCTCATTGCAATCAGGTTTTTTCCCTGCATGGGCCATCTTTAGTACATATGGTCACCCTGTCATTAACCCCGTTTTAGCCATAATCCCCATGTGGGGTATGCACAGAAGTATCGGCAAGCATTTAAATTATGAAGCAGGAGCCGGATTTGGCTATGTGCATTATTTTGCTGATAAATACGGTAATGGCGTACACAATAATTTGGCACTTAACCTTGTTTTGCGTATTGGTTACCGGTTTTGATATGAGGAATATCGAAACAAGACAGATGGCCTTTGAATAAATTCCAGGGCACAAAAACAGGATTTCAGTCCGATGTTTTCTTATATCCTTTCTCCACCGTAGAGCGAATGATAAACAAAAACCATCGCAGCGGGATAATCTTTCGGGAAAGGCAGGAAAAATTTCTGTTACTCTATTGCTGAGTTTGGATACGGATTTTTTAATAAATTTGCTAAATCAAAACATATAAACACATAAACAAAACGAACAATCTGGTTAGTTTCAGAATATCACGAATGGAGGATATTTATTCTAAACGCTTAGGAAAAACAGATGAACCACACCGTCACAACTATTATACTGTTCTTTTGGTAAAGCGGGCATCCGGAAAACATATAATTGATTTTAACCAGTATCCCTTAACTTCAAATCAGGTTTATTTCGTTAGTCCCGGACAAGTTCATCAGGTTGTAGAGGATGAACAATCATTTGGATATTGTCTCGTTTTTTCATCTCTGTTTTTGGTGAAGAATAACATTCCTCAATGCTTTTTTGGAGATCTGAATTTATTCAATGATTATGGTCACTCACCTCCATTAGAACTAAATACCGATGAGTTCAACATGTTATCAAGTTTCTGTGAAGAGGTTCTTTCTTTGAACCATTCTGATTTTAAGTTTAAAGAACAGTCAATAGGTTCTTTTATACAACTTTTCCTGATTCGATGTAATAACCTTTGTTCTCTTCAGGTTGTTAACAATCAAAACAGTGAAGTTGGGAATACGATCTTGAAGAACTTTAAGGAGCTTGTTAATCAAAAATACCAGGTTTGGCACTCTACTTCTCTTTATGCAGGTGAACTTAATATTTCTCCCGATCATCTCTCCCGGGTAATAAAGTCTTTAATTGGGGTAACAGCAAAAAAATACATTCAGTCGCGAATTAGTCTTGCTGCAAAAAGAATGCTTTATTATTCAGAACTATCCTCAAAAGAAATTGGCTATCAACTTGGTTTTTTAGAACCAGCCAATTTTAGTGCTTTTTTTAAAAATTGTACCGGCAAATCACCTTCACAGTTCCGAAAAAAGCAATAGAGTCGGATTTTCATAAGTCTTTCCCGGCTTTTTGTATTCATCCATCCTTTTTTCATTCTTATTTTTGTACAATACAATTAAGGTGTTGAAATTTGTAACTTATTAATATGATATAGATGTACTCACTAACAGAAAAAAAAGGATAGATGGAAAAATACAAAAAAATAGGTGTAGAAGACCTTTATTATTCAGAAGCCAGTGATAAGCATCCGGCAAATACATTTTTTCATTTCTCATTTGCAAATTATTATGACCCTGAGAATATCAATTTTGGCGTTTTAAGGGTGCTAAACGATGATAGTGTAAAACCTAACAGCGGATTTGGTACGCATCCGCACCGGGAGATGGAAATTTTCAGTTATGTAGTTGAAGGGGAACTAACCCACAGCGATAGTGCCGGAAACCAGGAAATTCTAAGTCGCGGCCATGTGCAGTGTATCTCAGCCGGTACTGGTCTAACTCACTCTGAGATGAATGAGCAAAATGATTGGTGCCGTTTCCTTCAAATATGGGTTGTCCCTGAAAAGAAAAATCTGCCTATCAGATATGATCTTCAAAAATTTTCTTTTGAAGACAGAAACAACAAATTGTTGCGAATAATATCCGGTACCAAGAACAAAGATGTTGCCCCGCTTTATCTGTGTCAGGATGTCAATGTCTATGTTTCTGAATTAACGGAAAAAGACAGACATTTACCCTTCAAGCTTAACTCCGACCGACAAGCTTATATATATTGTTTTGAGGGAAGTATTAATATTGACGGGTATCCCTCATTAAAAGAACGTGACTCCCTGGAACTATTCGGTCAGGCTAATACTGCGTTTTCACTTGCATCCGACAAAGCACATTTTATCATTATTGAGATGAAAAAAGTAAATTCAAATTTATGAGAATAGGAAAAACCTGTCACAGAGATGAATGAAAAATAGTAAAACAGATAAGATATGAAGGATAACGAAGAAAAATATACGCTAGTTGAAAATGTTGAACACAAACAATATGAATTTCACATAGGTGGACATACTGCCAGAATTGAATATATTAAGGCGCAGAACATTGTTTATCTAACGCATACGGAGATTCCTACTCAACTGGAAGGAAAAGGTATTGGCTCTGCATTAGTAAAACAGGTTTTGCAAGACATCAAAGAAAAAGATTTGACATTAGTACCACTTTGCCCGTTTGTTGCGCTGTATATTAAGCGTCATCCCGAATGGAGAGCACTGGTCTTAAGAGGAATAAATATAGTATAATTATGGAAAAAGAAATCAAAAAAGAATATACAAATGGTGAATTAACCATTGTTTGGAAACCAAAAATGTGCATTCATGCAGGGGTATGTGTAAAAACGTTGCCAAAAGTTTACAATCCTAAGGCAAAGCCCTGGTTAAAAATTGAAAATGCCAGCACTGAAGAATTAAAAGCACAGATTTTGAAGTGCCCTTCCGGTGCTTTGACCTATTATATGAATGATAAAGAAAACCGGGAAACCGAAACTTTAGAAATAAAAGTTGAAGTTTTAGAAAATGGCCCATTGCTCGTTTATGGTACGCTAAATGTTGTTGATAAA
>CAYLSW010000270.1:0-3129 GCA_964386145.1 uncultured Lentimicrobiaceae bacterium
AGAAAAGTATGATTACCCCTGGTATCAGGTCAGGGCTTTCCGGAACCTGATATCTCATGAATATTTTCAAATCAAAATGGAAGCTGTATGGGGTATTGTCGTTAATAACCTGCCCGGGTTGAAAAATGTTATCGGGGAAATTTTGGAAAAGAAATTTTGAAGTTTCACATTTAAATGTACACGCTTAAAGCGGGGTTTGGGGCTACATATTCGAGCGTGGACGCTTGAAGCGGCAAGTAGCCCTTAATGCAGCTTCTCCCGAAGGAATTTACCCGTATAGGAATTTTTGCAATCCACAATTTCTTCCGGGGTACCTTCAAAAATAATTTCGCCGCCAAGGTCGCCACCTTCCGGCCCGAGGTCTATAATCCAGTCAGCTGATTTGATGATTTCGGCATTGTGCTCAATCACGATGATGCTGTGGCCATTTTCAATCAGTGCGTTAAAAGCCTGAAGCAGTTTACTGATATCGTGAATGTGCAATCCTGTCGTCGGTTCATCAAAAATAAAGAGGGTAGGGGAGCTGCCGGCGCCTTTTGAGAGAAAGAAAGCCAGTTTGATGCGCTGGGCTTCGCCGCCGCTGAGAGTGTTTGAACTTTGTCCGAGCTGAAGGTAGCCCAGCCCGGTGTCCTGTAAAGGTCTTATCTTTTCTACGATTTTCCGCTCCGCAGAACCTTTTGCACTTCCAAAAAAGTCGATGGCGTTGTCCACGGTGAGGTTCAGAATGTCGGCAATACTTTTGTCGCGGTATTTTACTTCCAGCACCTCCTCTTTAAAACGCTGTCCGTTACAGGCTTCACATTTTAGATAAATGTCGGCCATGAACTGCATTTCCACTTTTATAACACCCTCACCTTCACACTGTTCGCAACGCCCACCGGGAATGTTGAAAGAGAAATAGCCGGGTTTATAAGCCCGCAATCTGGCCAGTGACTGATTGGCAAAAAGCTGCCTGATCTCATCATACGCTTTCAGATAAGTGGCAGGATTGGAGCGTGAGGAACGGCCAATGGGATTCTGGTCAATATATTCCACCCGTGCAATGCGGTTGACTTCACCTTCGAGCAGGGCAAATTTACGCTCGGAAGCAGCCTCCCCGTTGAGTCTTCTTTTCAGTGAGGAGAAAAGAATATCACGCACCAGTGTTGACTTGCCCGAACCGCTAACGCCTGTAACTACCGTCAGTACGTTGAGTGGGATTTTTACGTGGAGATTTTTCAGGTTGTGTTCAAAAGCCCCTTTAACCTCAATGTAGTTGTTCCAGTGTCGCCGGTGAGCAGGAATTTCGATATGCTTTCTGCCGGTCATGTACAGTGCAGTATAGCTCATGTCGTTGTCTTTCAGTTCGTCAAAAACTCCCTGAAAAATCAATTCACCACCATGCTCGCCCGAATCGGGACCGATATCAATAATCTGGTCGGCAGCTTTGATAATGTCTTCTTCGTGTTCCACTACGATAACCGTGTTGCCAATATCGCGCAGACGTTTGAGGACTTTTATCAGGCGTTGTGTATCACGCGGATGCAGGCCGATGCTGGGTTCGTCAAGGATATACATGGAACCAACCAGCGAACTACCGAGCGAAGTGGCGAGGTTGATGCGTTGTGACTCGCCACCGGAGAGTGTAGCCGAAGGGCGGATGAGAGTCAGGTATCCCAGCCCCACATCATTCAGAAATTGAAGTCGGGTGGTAATTTCCAGCAGCAGACGCCGGGCAATTTTTTCATCTTGTTCATCGAGAGATATGTTTTTGAAAAAATCAAGACTCTTGTTCAGTTGCATTTGAACAATGTCGGAAATGGACTTCCTGGCAACTTTCACATAGTTAGCATCTTTGCGCAGGCGGGTTCCGTTGCATTCGGGACAAACAGTTTTTCCGCGATAGCGCGAAAGCATAACCCGGTATTGAATTTTGTAGGCCTGTTCTTCGAGAGAGGTAAAAAAGTCGTTCAATCCTCCGAAATAGCGGTTTCCGTTCCAGAGAATATCTCTTTGCTCTTTGCTGAGTTGGTAGTATGGTTTGTGGATGGGGAAATCGAATTTATATGCGTTTTTGATGAGCCGTTCTTTCCAAAGTCCCATTTTCTCACCTTTCCAGCAGGCGACAGCTCCATCGAAAACAGAAAGTGCCGGATTGGATATCACTAGTTTTTCGTCGATGCCCATGATGTTACCAAAGCCCTCGCAACGTTTGCAGGCGCCATAGGGATTATTAAAAGTAAAGAGGTTAACAGAAGGCTCTTCAAACTGAATACCGTCCATCTCAAAACGATGAGAGAAATCGGTTGTTTGAGGTTTGCCATCAATATCATAAGATATCTTCAGGTAGCCATTGCCTTCGTAAAAAGCCGTTTGAACGGAATCGGCAATACGGGCTTCCAGCTCTTTTTCCTCGTGGGAAACCTTGATACGATCAATAACAAGGTAGCACTCCTTAGGTTTGGTTTTGTCTGTTATCTCCTCCAGTATTTCTTCCATTCTTCGAATTTTGCCTCGGCTCATAATTCGGCTAAAGCCTTGTTGCAAAAGAATTTGCAGCTGTTGTTTCAGGCTACGACTGCCGTTGGATTTCAGCGGTGCAAAAATCACGACATCGCTTCTCTCCGGCAGCATGAGGATAAAGCGGGTAACATCACTAACGCGATGACGTTTTACCTGCCGTCCGGAGACAGGAGACCAGGTTTTTCCGATACGGGCAAACAGCAGCTTCAGGTACTCGTAAACTTCCGTAGAGGTGCCTACCGTAGAGCGTGGATTGCGTGTTTTCACCTTTTGTTCGATGGCAATGGCCGGTGAAATACCCAGTATAGCGTCCACATCGGGTTTGTCCATGCGCCCAAGAAATTGTCTGGCGTAAGAACTCAGGCTCTCCACATAGCGGCGCTGACCGTCGGCATAGAGCGTGTCGAAAGCCAGCGATGACTTTCCAGAGCCTGATAAACCGGTAATAACCACCAGTTTACGACGCGGAATAGCAACGCTGAGGTTCTTTAAATTGTTGACACGTGATTTGACAACAACAATGTAATCTTTCGGGTTTACCCGGCTTGTTTCGATAATCATAGAAGAAAATGAGCGACAAAATTAAAAATTTATTTGCTTTTTTTCTTTTAACCTTTATATTTGCAA
>CAYLSW010000271.1:0-3121 GCA_964386145.1 uncultured Lentimicrobiaceae bacterium
TGGATCGTCTGGTAAATTATCATTCGGTAGATATTCAGTGGGGCAACCATGATATTCTTTGGATGGGAGCGGTGTCGGGTAGTTATGCGCTGATTGCCAATATGATACGGATTTCATTACGCTACCACAATCTCGGTACACTGGAAGATGCTTACGGTATCAATTTACTTCCGCTGGCTACCTTTGCCATGAAAACTTATGGGGACGATGCGTGTAAACTTTTTGCTTCTATGGCCGAAACGGATGGTAATGATGGTGAGATAACAAGGCAAATGCATAAAACCATTGCTATTATCCAGTTTAAACTGGAAGGCCAGATTGTGCAGCGTAACCCGCATTTCCAAATGAAAGACAGGCTGCTATTAGATAAAATTGATTATGAAAAAGGAACCATACGCATAGATGGCAAGTCCTATCCGTTACTGGACAAGAACTTCCCCACAATTGATCCGGCAGATCCTTACACGCTTTCGCCGGAAGAACAGGATGTGATGGAAAAGTTGGGCAACAGCATTAAAAACAGCCAGCGCCTGCAAAACCATATTGAGTTTCTGTTTCTACATGGCAGCATGTACCTGACTTTTAATGCCAATCTTTTGTATCACGGATGTATTCCCTTAGAGGAAAAAGGAAACTTTGCCTATTTTGAGATAGACGGTACCAAATATTCGGGAAAGGCGCTTTGCGATAATTTCGACCGCGTGGCACGGAAAGCATATCATCACCGTTTTGTCCGCAATTATGAAACAACAGCCGATTATCTGTGGTACCTGTGGTGCGGGGAGCTGTCGCCGCTTTTCGGGAAAACAAAAATGGCCACTTTTGAACGTTATTTTATTGCGGAAAAAGAGACTCACCAAGAAAAGAGTAATCCATATTACGATCTGGTTTACGATAATGAAGCTTTTTGTGATGCTATCCTGAAAGAATTCGGCCTTACCGGCAAAAATTCGCGTATCGTGAACGGTCATGTGCCGGTAAAAGTGCGAAAAGGCGAAAGCCCCATTAAAGCCAACGGAAAGCTGTTCGTGATTGACGGCGGCATGTCGATTCCTTACCAAAAAGTTACCGGCGTTTCGGGTTACACCCTGATTTATAACTCCTACGGACTGGTGCTTGTTGAACATGAGCATTTTGATTCAAAACGTCAGGCCATCCTAGAGGAAAAAGATATTATCTCAAAAAGAATTTTTATTGAAAAAAAAGCTATCAGGAAAAGGGTGAAAGATACTGATATCGGGACAGATTTAATGGCACAAATCAGTGACCTGAAGATGCTGCTGACGGCCTACAGAAAAGGATTGATCAAAGAGCGATTTTAACAGACAAACCATATGTTAAGGGTTTTTAAATTTGGTGGCGCTTTGCTGAAAGATTCACGTGGTATGCACAATATGGCTACCATTGTCGAGGAGTTTAAGTGCGAACCGTTAGTGATAGTTATTTCTGCTATTGGTAAAACTACCAATGCCCTTGAAAATTTGTTGCGTTTGTCGCAGACAGGGCTGCAGAAGGCGCTGCAGGAAGCTTATTTTGCTTTGAAGAATGAGCATCTACGGCTTATCAGAAGTCTGAAGCTTCAGGATGAAAATAAGTTGATTCATAAAATTGGGGAGGACTTCTACAATTTATGGCAGGCATTGGAAAAACTTCCCAAAGACCACTTTTTTGCTTATGATAGTGTGGTGAGTTTCGGAGAACTTTTTTCAGGACGTATTGCTGCTCACTGGTTGAAGGAAAAGCAGATTCCTGTTAAACTTGTGGATGCCAGGCAGGTGGTGGTAACAGATGAAAATTTTACACGCGCCAACATAAATTGGCCTTATACCGAAAAAACCATTGAAGCTCGGGTAAAACCGGAATTACAGCGTGGCAACATTGTGCTAACACAGGGCTTTATCTCTGCCGGACACAAAGGTCACGCCACCACGTTAGGACGCGAAGGGTCTGATTTTTCGGCAGCCATTTTTGCGTATGCCTTACAGGCCGATGAGGTTTGCATCTGGAAAGATGTGCCGGGATTGATGAACTGTAATCCGCGTATTTTCAGCGATGCCATAAAACTTACCCACGTTTCTTATAATGAAGCCATCGAACTGGCATTTTACGGCGCTTCGGTGATTCATCCCAAAACACTCCAACCGCTACGCAAAAAGAATATCCCCCTGAAAGTGTGTGCGTTTTACACACCGGAAACTCCACCGACACTTATTGATGCCAACGAAGAAAATGACGCAGACATCCCGAAGATTATTTTAAAAGAACACCAAACGTTGCTGAGTATCAGCTCCCGCGATTTGTCTTTCATGGCCGAAGAGAACCTGAAAACGGTCTTCAGCACTTTCAGTAAACACAAATTGCACATTAACCTGATGCAGAATTCGGCTGTGAGTTTTTCGGTCTGTTTTGACGAAAACATGGAAAAATTAGAGGCAGTGATAAACAACCTGAGTAAGGAGTTTATTGTAAAATACAACACAGGCCTGCAACTGCTGACCATCCGGCACGACAATGGAGAATTGTTGCAAAAACTTACTCAGGGGAAACAAATTTACCTCAGTCAGAAAAACCGTACTACACTGCAGGTTTTGATCCAAATGGAAGAGTAACAAAAATTTAGTGTCTGCCATAATGTTTAATAGCTTCCCCGCTTTAAGCGGGACAAGCCTGTTATGCTCGTGCTGAAAACAAACCCATCCGCTTTGAGCGTCCACGCTCAAAGATATTTTCATCCTTTTGCGTATGGCGATTTCAAATCGCTCTTTTCATAAGCAAACTCGGATTTAAAACCCCTAAACTCGAACTGGAGCAAGCGTCCTGTACCCTACTTCTTATAAACAGATTGCAAGGCTCACTCTTAAACATTATAGTTCAGACACCTGGCTTTATGGACAAGCACTATTTACCGGATATTAATTTAAACAATGGTTTATTTCTGCTCTTTTGTTAAGAAATCGTTCACATACGCTGCCGCTGTTTTTCCTCCCTGAATGGCATGGACCACCAGGCTGGCTCCACGCTCCACATCGCCGGCTGCAAAAACTTTTCCAATAGAAGTTTGTTTCATTTCGTTTACTTTTACATTTCCCCTCGCGTCATATTCTACTCCGAGACTATCCAG
>CAYLSW010000272.1:0-3092 GCA_964386145.1 uncultured Lentimicrobiaceae bacterium
GGCAATTAATATGGCAAAGCCCGAAAAGAAAGAAAGATAGGTGATAAACATAAAAGACGAGGCTATCTATTATTATTTTGTAAATGAGTACTGTGTAAGATTTTTTGCATCTCTTCAATCTGTTCTTTCGTGCCGAGGACAAAAATCTTTGAATCGGAATAAAGTTTGGTATCCGGAGTGGGATTCAGGATATATTCGCCGGTAGTTGTTTTGTAACCGATAATGTTGGCCCCGGTTTTTTTCCGTATTTCCAGCTCACTGATGGGCTTATGCAAAAGCTCTTCGGGTAAATCGGTACAGATAATTTCCTTTAGTTGAACAGGAGAGTCACCATGAATGTTCAGGTGTTCCATAAACTCCATCACATCGGGTTGTGCCACGAGGGTGGCCATGTGGGCGCCACCCACGCGCTCCGGCATAACTACACTGTTGACACCGGCCATGTGTAGTTTTTTTTCAGCGCTTTCGCTGGATGCCCGGCTAATGATGTTGATGGCAGGATTTAAAGTCCGCGCTGTAAGTACGACAAAAAGATTGTCTGTATCAAGTGGCAGTGTGGTTATCAATGACCGGGCTTTGTCTATGCCTGCCTGTAGCAGAACCTGATCTTCTGTGGAGTCACCCTCAATAAACTGAATGGGCTCGGCAATCTTGCTCACGACAAGTTCGTGGTCTTTGTCAATCACAATTACTTTTTCGCCGAAAGCCGTGAGCTCCCGGACTACCTGACTTCCGTTCCGGCCATAGCCACAGACAATAATATGCTTTTCCATCTTTTTTTGTTTTAAACGTTTGAGATTGCCGCCAAAGAAAAAACTCAGCTGTGTTTTGAACAGACTTTGTGTGAGATTTGATAAAAAGTAGGCAAGAACGCCGAGACTTGACAGAATAATGAAAATGGTAAATATCTTTCCCGGGTCGGACAAAGGTTTAACTTCGCGAAACCCGACTGTGGACACGGTAATAACCGTCATATACAGTGCATCAATGAGTGAGTAGGACTCAATAAACATGTATCCTATGGTGCCGATGACCATCAGAATAAGTACATAAAAGCCGGCTTTCACTAACTCTGGTGTCTGGTTAAAGTATCTCAAAAAGTTATCTTTTATTGTTTTACAAAACTAAGAAATTATAGCCTTGAAATAGCTTTCCGGATATGCCGGGTACATTTCTGGCTTATCCTGTTCTTTTAATTTTGTGAAAATGAAAGACAGTACCGGAGATGAGATAAAAGATTTTGGAACGGGTACCTGCGGGGTAACATTAAACCGCTGCTTTCAGTTTGGCAATACCGGAATTTCCAAGTTTTTCCTCTGCATAACGGAGGGTAATACGCCAGGTCTTTCTCTTTCCGGAAGGAAGCTCAAACATGGCATCCATCAAAATGGTTTCCAGAATGGAGCGCAAACCACGGGCTCCCAGCTTGAATTCTTCGGACTTCTCTACCACAAAATCAAAAACTGCCTCTTCGAAAGTCAGTTTGATACCATCCATATCAAAAAGCTTGACAAACTGCTTGACAAGTGCATTTTTTGGTTCAAGAAGAATCCGCTTCAGCGCTTCTTTATCCAGCGGATTGAGGTAAGTAAGAATGGGTAAACGTCCCACAATTTCGGGAATAAGACCAAATTTCTTCAAATCGGCTGGCGAAATGTATTGCAACAGATTTTCCATATCTATTCCCTCTTCCTTATGCCCGGCAAAGGTATAACCCACCACGTTGGTACGCAGACGTGCGGCAATAATTCGTCCGATACCCTGAAAAGCACCTCCGGAGATAAACAGAACATCTTTGGTGTTTACCTGAATCATTTTCTGTTCGGGATGTTTGCGCCCTCCCTGAGGTGGTACATTGATGATAGCACCTTCCAGTAATTTCAGCAAAGCCTGCTGAACGCCTTCGCCGGAGACATCGCGGGTGATAGAGGGGTTGTCACTCTTGCGGGCAATTTTGTCAATTTCATCAATAAAAATAATTCCCTTTTCGGCCGATTTTACATCGTAGTCGGCTGATTGCAACAATCGGGTCAGGATACTTTCCACATCTTCGCCCACGTAACCTGCTTCCGTCAGAACAGTGGCATCGGCGATGGCAAAAGGTACATGCAGCATACGGGCGATGGTGCGGGCCAGTAGCGTTTTGCCTGTTCCGGTGTCTCCCACGAGAATAATGTTGGATTTTTCAATTTCCACCTCATTGGTGTTTCTGGTTTGGCCAATACGCTTGTAATGGTTATAAACCGCTACCGAAAGCACTTTTTTAGCATCCTCCTGCCCGATAACATACTGGTCGAGGAAGGCTTTTATTTCTGCCGGCTTCATCAGTGTATGGTCAATCTTCAGTTCTTTCCCTTTGGCATTCAGCTCTTCATCGAGAATAGTCTTTGCCTGTTCAATACAATGGTTGCAAATTTTAGCTTCCATTCCGGAAACCAGTAATTCGGTTTCCGCTTTGGGTCTGCCGCAAAAGTAACAATGCTCTTCTTTTATTTTTGCCATGGTAGAAATTTATTACTGCTTCATGCTGTTCACAAAACAACTATTCTGTTTATAAAATCACCGGTGTAGGTTGTCTATTTTTCTTTTCGTAAAAGTACTTCATCAATCATACCGTAATCTTTGGCCTCTTTGGCAGTCATCCAATAGTCACGATCACTGTCTTTCCATACTTTTTTGTAGGTCTGACCACTGTGTTTCGAGATAATCTCGTAAAGTTCTTTTTTTAGTTTCTGGATCTCACGGGCAGTAATTTCAATATCGGAAGCCGGACCCTCAGCGCCACCCATAGGCTGGTGAATCAATACTCTGGAATGGGTAAGCGCCGTTCGTTTTCCTTTTTCGCCGGCACACAATATCACAGCGCCCATAGATGCAGCTATTCCCGTGCAAATGGTCGCTATATTCGGCTTAATGTACTGCATGGTATCATAGATTCCCAGCCCTGCATACACAGAGCCGCCCGGCGTGTTCAGATATATCTGGATATCGCGTGCCGAGTCAGCTGATTCCAAAAATAGCAGTTGTGCCTGGATAATGTTGGCCACGTAATCGTCAATGGGAACACCCAAAAAGATAATTCTGTCCATCAT
>CAYLSW010000273.1:0-3081 GCA_964386145.1 uncultured Lentimicrobiaceae bacterium
GAGTATTAATAATAAGCTTTACATTTGTCAAAATGTCCATTTTGTGGATGCAAAAATACCAATAAAAAGAGTTAATAATTACAATACATTTTCTTGCTATGGAAAAAAAATTCGTCTCAAAAGCCCTCGAAGCAAACCTCGCTGAAACTCGCTACCGCAATATAAAAATTCCTGCTGAATATCAAGTATTTATAAATCTATCAAAAAAGTATTATGGAATTCACAAACGTGCAAACGATTGCATTATTGAATACCAACATCCCTTTAGCAATAAAAAATTTGTCATTGAGGAATTGCGAAAGATTCTCATCACCGATTATTGGTTTTATATAGGGCTGGAGGAGCCTGAAAATGCATTCCGGGTACCGTTAAAATTACTTGGAAATCTGCTCAATGACCATCAGGTAAATGCTTCTCTTAAAACATTTATTCTCCGTACTTTGCTCGAATTTACCAGAAAGATATATAAAGAAAATAAAGATTTTCAGGATACCCTGATGAACTGTTGCAATATGCTGCAAGACGGCTTTGAGGGAAACAGAGAAAGCTATATTGAGGCTTCGCGCTATTTCAAACGGTATATGAAAGAAGTTGCAACAGATGATCGTTTCAGAGCGCCGGCTCTCCAGATAACGTACAACATTTATGAAGCCATTATCAGCTTTTGGGAAGCTGACAGCTGTGTGGAAGATTGGATTGAACAGAAAAAAGATGTCCTGAAAATTGACAAATCCATTTTGGAAAACGAAATAGGGAAGCCTTATTTTAGAAAATTGCGTGCCGACCTGAAAAGTATACAAGAGTGGCAGAAAATGACCGATGTTATGCCCGACTTTGATCAGATAGGAGAACGGTTTTCAAATGCCAGCGCGCTTTTTGCCACTTTTATTGAGAAATTTTATTTCATTTTTTATCTGCTCAGGTTGCAGGGAATGCATGACCAGAAAGAAAGACTCATTTGGCGGCTCAACAAGATGCTGGTTCAGACCATGAAAGAAATTGAGGAAGATGATGTTACGAACTTCATCAATCAACTGTTTCAGCGTCTCGAAGATCTTAAAGCCAATCATACTTCTGCGGTTCTTGATATTTTGCTTACAGTGGGGAAAAAAGTAATTGATATTGACCATTCTGACGAAAGGTTACTCATTACCCATCTGGAAAACAAGCTGATTCATTTTGGGTTTGAAACACCCGGAATGGTTTACGTGAACGAAGACTGGCAACTACACGTCAACGAAAACCATATCAAAAATATACGAATCTGGCTTGAGCTGATTGAGTACTCTCAATCGCAAATGGAAAACCTGCTTTCGGCGTTGATTGTCAACCTGAAACTGGGTGGTATCTTTATCAGCGACACCGACCTGTTCCAGCGTGAAATAACCAAAATCTTAAATTCAAACATTGCTCCGTTTTATAAAAAGGTAAAACAGCTGACAAGGATATTCCCGGTATATTTTAATGAAATTGGTGCTGAAGGTGAAATCCGGAAAGTGACCACCACCATGGATGAAATTTCGCATCGTGAGGACAAGCTCATCCACTTTTTGCGTAAGCAGGTGCATACCGAAAGCAACAACACCCTGATTGATCTGACCTACCGGATCTTCCAGTATTGGTATGATGGTAATCTGGAAAACCTGAAGGATGCACTGCCGCAGAATGTTTATGATACCATCGACAAAGAGAGCCGATGGTATGCGCCAATTCACAAAATGGTTAGGAAACTTTGCAACCTTAGCGGGCGTTCACCCCGCGAAGTATTGTCGCTTGAAGAACATGATTTTGATGCTCTTCTTGCTCAGCTCCCTGGCAAAAATGACCTTGACATGGAACGCCTGCGTGATATCCGAACACTGTATGCCTTTCTCAAAGAGAAGTATTCCTTTGAGACAGTGGATATTATTAACTTGTTGAAACGTTATTCATACATTCCGGATAAAGAGATCAATCTATTAAAGGTAGCACTTGAAAAAGAGGATATTGAAAGTTCATTGAAACTGATTTATGGTTTTATGAACCATCTGAAAGCAATAATCTTCAATCCCAAACCAAGTCAAAGCTGGGAAAACATTTACCACAAACGCCACATAGCCATCGGTATCCCCTCCATGTATGGTGTGTATCGGGAGCCAAAATTTGAAGCACTCGGACTTACCTTTCGGTTAGAGAAAGTCGCCACCCGTCTCATGGAAAAAGTGGTGGAAAATATCAATCTGAATTATATTTCGGGAAAAACATTGCGTAATATCTATGTAATTCTCAACTATTTCAAAGAAGGCCTTGACCTGGACGGTATTACTAACCAGAGTTTTAACTCTAATCTGCTCATGCTGAAATATAGTCTGGTATCACAGAGTTTTTCTTTCGACCAGTATATAAATATTTTCCAGTTTGTGGCCGATAATGTGAAGAAAACGCTGATAAAATATTTCCTGAAGACTTATGAATTCCCATTGAGCATTATCATTCCCCAGCTGCTTGACAAAGAACACAAGAAGAGTAAGAAAAAGAGGCATGAACTTATTAACAAGGTATCCGAAGAATTTTACCGTGATGCGATTGCAGAAGCATTTTTGATGCAACCGTTAGACAATTTTGTGTTGAAAATTCTGGAATCATTACGCGAAATGGCTGATAACCTGCCACCCGAAATGATAAAGGAGGTGATGTCCTACAATTCGGATTTGATTATTGCCCGTCTGGCACATGCCAACCCGTATCTCGACAATCAGGTATTTCTCGGTTCCAAGGCTTATCATTTAAAGATTTTGCGCATGGCCGGGTTTCCAGTTCCTCCGGGTTTTGTGATTACTACTGAGGTTTTCCGCCGCCATACGGCCATTGTAGGGCATGCCGAGTTGCGCAAAGAGATGAATGATATGCTCAGGCAGCATCTTAAAAAAGTAGAAAGAGTTACCAATAAACAATTTGGAAACCCAAAAAAACCGCTACTGCTATCCGTTCGTTCCGGGACTGCTATCTCCATGCCCGGGGCTATGGATACCATTCTGAATGTGGGTATGAATGATGAGATTACGGAAAACCTGAGCCGGCAACCCGGATTTGAATGGTCGG
>CAYLSW010000274.1:0-3056 GCA_964386145.1 uncultured Lentimicrobiaceae bacterium
AAATTTATGGGGTTTTCAGGCCTCTTTTTTAGCTGTTAACGGGACAGCAGTGATAGATTTATTATACTTTCTGTTAATGCACTATAGTAGTGTATAGCAGATTAATATGTAATTAATGCTATACTTTTATGGATAACCTATATGCTTATAGATCGTTTGTAGTAGAGAGCTGTTTTAAGGAAGTGTGAATAATGCGAATTGGGTATCTATATGATTTACAGGTATTTCCACCGAAAGGGGGAAATCATCGTCATGTCGTGGAACTGGTACAAGGTTTCTTGGGTTTAGGCCACTCTGTGGCTGTTGTCTGTGATCCTACAGTGCCTAGTGTGTCTAATTATGACTGTTTATCTGCTGATCTGGAGGGTTTTATTGCGAGTATTGATGTGCTTTACGTTCGTATTGATGCAAGATTGACTCGTGAGTGGGTTGTGTTGAATAAATGTATGGGGTTGATCGGAAATCTGCCTGTTGTCTGGGAAATTAATTCGCCGTCAAACGAAACACTAGCATATTCCTGGTTGGGTGGTAAATATGCAGAGTCTGGAAGTGCAAAAGAAGGTGTATTAAGGAGGTTGAGACGGTGGTTTCATGCCACAAAAAAAATCCCCGGTATCTACCTGGAAGAACGTCATCGAAAATATCTAGCGAAGAACGTTTCTTACGCTATCTGCGTTTCAACAGCCCTGAGTAAGTATGCGACTGAAGGGCTAGGTGTTAATGACGTTCTCGTTTTACCCAATGGTGGACCAGTCATTTCGGAGCAAGAGATTAGCGAACGCCGCAGTAGGCGACAACGAAAAAGCTTTACTGTTCTTTATAGTGGTAGTGCTATGTACCCATGGCAGGGATTAGATTTTCTTTCTGGCGCTATTGCTATTGCGGCAAAAGAAGCACCTGATATGACGTTTGTGTTGGCAGTAAATCAACGGAGTTCAAGTTTACCAGTATCCGATAATGTGATTGTTAGAGAAGGGCTGAATCGAGAGAAAATTCTTGACGCTATTTGTGCCGCAGATGCATGCGTGGCATTTCATCCAGAGTATTTCTGGTCACGATATAAGTTTCATGGTTCACCAATGAAATTGTTTGAATATATGGCTTGTATGGCCCCGTCCGTTACGTCAAATTTAGGGCAAATGCGCGAAATAATCCGGGATGGTGAGGATGGTACTCTGTGTGAAAATGATCCACGGGGTATTTTTCGCAAACTTGTTTTCTTAAAAGACAATCCAGATAAGGCAAAGAGTATAGGCCGCAAGGGGTGGGAGAGAATTCAATCCGATTTTAACTGGAAAAATAATGTGAAGAAACCTTACATATTTTTGAACAGTTACTAGAGCCTTCTGCATGACTTATTTTAAGATAACCAAACCAGCTTCAGATTTTAGTATAGCAACACAATTTTGTACCTAGTTTGATGTCATTATTTATTAATTCGCTAGCATATTTGGATCAATTCCAACCCCTATCAACAGGTAGTGGCATGGTTATTATTGCAGGTATGCCAAAATCAGGCACGACGGCAATCGCCAGATTGATTGGCGCTGCTACCGGACAGGATGTATGTAGCGATCCATTTTATCAGTTAGACCAAAAAAAAATAATTTTTCGAAAAAGCCTATATAATAGCCAGCTTTCTCTTTATGATTTATGGAAGAGAAATAGGCGTATTTTCTCTGGAAAAATCGTCAAAGACCCAAATTTCCCTTTTCTGCTGTCACAACTTAGAACGCTTTTCCCGGATGCCCAGCTGGTATTTATCGTACGAGACCCTAGAGATAATATTCGTTCAATTCTCAATAGACTAAACTTACCAGGAAATCCAAAAGTTGGTAATCTAAGTTCAATAAAGGGCTCTAGTGCCTGGATTAATTTGCTCACAGGTCGTACCCCTGATGTACCAGGTAATAATTATATAGAGATACTTGCCTGGCGTTGGCGAAGAGCTGCTGAGGCCTTCCTGGAATACAGAGAATATGGCATTGAAATTCGTTATGAAGATTTCAATAAAAATAAAAGTGTAGCAATATTTCAACTAGGAAAGCAGTTAGGATATACAGAATTTCAGGATATCGATCACCTTGTAGATATCCAGTACCAGCCAAAAGGAAATACAAAAATTCCCATTGATGGGTTTTTTGATAAAGCCTCTTTAGATGCTATCGATAGAATTATTGAGCCAACTTTAAAAGAATTTGGTTACGAAACGCATCATGAAAATTCGTAAAATTCTAATTACTAATATCGTTTCTTTAAACATAGGTGATGCTGCAATTCTGTGGGGAACGATGGAAATTTTGCGACACAAGTATGGCAGTAATGTAGAGATAACTGTTTTTGATAAAGTGGCTGATATTGCACAGCAATATTATCCATGGGCTAATTTTCGACCTGCACTATTTTCCAGGCCCGTGGAGAACTGGCTGGGGCGCATATTAGAGCGCAAGGGTTATGGACATTGGAATAATCGATTTAAATTTATGCGTTTCATCCTCGCAGTTTTAACCATCAGGTACCACTTGCCTGTAATAGCACAATGCTTAACAACACAAAGTGAGTTCAATGGTCTTCAGGAATATACTTCAGCGGACTTAATTTTAAGTAGTGGTGGCACATATCTCATTGAGAACTATGATCTTAGTTCAGCAATACTGGATTATTATTTGTCTATTACTACAGGGAAGCCATTTGGCTTTTTTACCCAGACGCTCGGGCCATTCAAAAGATCCAGAAACTGCAGGGCTTTTAGAAGAATTTTTTCGCATGCGTCAGTAATATTGCTCAGGGATAAGCGTTCAAAAAATCACATTCTCGAACTTGGTATAGAACCGAAAAATATTCATCTGGCAGCCGATGCTGCATTTGTTCTAGCAAGAAATGCTACTAAATTGGACAGTGTGTATCGAAAGTCTACCGAGTTTCCTAGATTGGCAATATCGGTACGGAGTATGTCATTTTTTCAGGAGCAAGGTAGTCAGGGTAATCTTATTTCATACTACGAGGCTATGGCGCTTGCCGCTATCGTGGCGATTGAAAAATTTGGTGCAAAAGTA
>CAYLSW010000275.1:0-3047 GCA_964386145.1 uncultured Lentimicrobiaceae bacterium
GAAATCGACATGCCGAATGGCAAATCGGATGTAATCGCATCAAATGTACCAAAGTTCGGTTTATCAAAAATGTCAGCCTTCTTAACTCGTACTCTTTTTATAAGACCAGCTTTTTTGATATTTTGGATGGACATGGACAGGTGTTTCTTGTTGTTATCGAATCCTATCAACTTATCTAAATTTGAATAACACTCTGCTGCCTCAATTAGTAATGTTGCACTACCCGAAAAAATATTTAAGTACGAATAGGCTGAATCAAGATTACAAAAAGAATTAACGGCATATGCTATGGTCGGATCCATTGCGCCGCTCATATTAACAACTTTATAATCTCTTACAGAAAGCGGGCGCGGCGTTATCTGAATACCAATCTCCCAAATATCTTCTAGTTTGATAATGTGTATTTTTAAGTCTGCCTCATCGATTTCCTCCATTCTGTAAGTGTCTTGAATATATTTTGCGATACTTCTTACTTCAGGTGAATCAGATCCCGCGCAACTAATTTTAAATGTTTTGAAGTTATCGTATTTAACAACGATATCAATAAGGTTTCCTAGGACAGATTTGTGGTTCGAAATATACGTTGGGTGATAAATATTGCCCTGTAGGACAAGATATGCGCGCGAGACACTTCTAAGTTTTTTTACTTTTGAAATGATTTCTTCTGAAAATTCAATGAACACTGAATTTTCAGCTTCATTAAGTATCTTAAAATTGAATCTTTTTAACTCATCCAAAACTACAGGTCTCAGGCCTGTTATGTAGGATAATTTTAGTTGTAATACTTTATCGCTCATATATTATTTACAATCTCTTTAAATACATCTTTGACTCTTACTCTTTCCATACAAAATCCCTCGCAACAATTAACCTCTTCTTGTCTTGTCTTATGATCACACAACTTATGTCTCTTATCATCATAAATAGGTGTTGCGTTATCCGACAAATGTAGGTACTTAGGAGAAGTTGCGCCGAATATAATGAAAGATTTCTTAGAAAAACTTTGTGCTATCACCGCCGGAGCAGAGTCATTGCCAACAAAAAATTTGCAGTGCCGAATAAGTGACATCATTTCTTGAAATGAATAATGGTTTTCAAGAAATATACACTTTACTCCAAATTTATCTTCCAGTAAAGACTGGAGCTGTCTATATTTCTTGTAGCCCCAGCTTCTCTTTCGCTCTTCCCAAGTGCTTGTAAACGGGGCAAGTAAAATATATTCGCCATCTATTATCTCTTCCCATTCCTGATTTATCTCGGGAATATCATTGTTTACAACATCTCCAAAACCTATTGAATCCATATATCCTTGGATGTAGGATGTTTTATTATCACTTAATTCGTATATTAATTTAATTTTTGCGTCGCAGTTAATGGCAGATGAGTTTATATCGTTATATTTATAGATGTTATCGTATGTATTAAAAATTGAATCTGCTTCTTTTATATCAGTGGCTAAATATACCTTATCGACATACCTCGATAAGAATCGAGCAACAGGTTCTGTCATAACAACATCTCCTAAATTACGATCTCTGACTAAACACACAGAATTTACTTCTCTGTTCTCAATTTTGTTTCTAAAATATCTTCTATACCATATTGATAAGGTGGTGTCGTAAATTATGCGATTATCTGGAACCAACGTGCCCCAAAAGGTGCGGTGTTCTTTAAACCACCTCTCGTTAATTTTCTCTATATTATTTTTAAATTCTTCAACATAACCCCTTATAGTATTTATTCTTTCCATCCACGGAGCATCTTTTTCTGAAGTAGAATCATTTTCATAATCAGCCAATTTTTTCCATTTAGCATAAATGTCTTCAGCTTTACTCCTAAATTCAAAATGGAGGATTTTTGCTTCTTCGTACGGCACAATAAAAGGATTCCAGTGATACCCTCTGAAGAAATCAATGTTATTTCCTGTCTCGACGAAATGACCGCCAACAACAACCTCCATATTGTCGTGGTTTCTTACTATCGCTTTCCTAAAATGTCCTCCTTCTTGCCAGTTTTTTTCGGGCCACGGGAAATAATACTTCGTTGTATCAATTGGCGTAACGGGAGAGCAAGTATAGTCGGACATTGTGTAATCAAACAATGCATTAGCCCAGCCAATAGTGGCATAAGGAATATTATGGTTCTCTAATCTTTCTACAAACTCATGAATCGTTTTGTATTTTACAGACAGAAACTCGTCGGCGTCTAAAAATATAAACCAATCTATTTTATAATTCTCTTTTGCATGAGCGAGTAATTTATTTATGATTCTTGCGTGGTCAAACACAGGGTCTTCTTCATCAATCACGATAACTCTTTTATTAGTTTTATATTTGTCGAGTATCTCGCTTGTACTATCCGTTGAACAATGATTAGCAATAAAAATATAATCAAAACCAAGATCAAGATGATAAGAAATATTAAAATCAATATATGCTTCCTCATTTCGTACCGACATTAGAATTGCAGTTGTGTTTTTCTTATTCATATAAAATTTTATCTAAGACACCCCTAAATTTATAAAAAGCGGGATGTTCAGGATACACCGCGTGGAACATTGTTACATTCTCCAGACTCTCGATATCTTTATTTTCATCTGGACCAATTAACATATATTTATCTTTTGGAAAAACATATAGCCCGTCATCTTTTAAATATTTTGTTAGGGCAATAGATAGACAACCTTGTTCATCGTGATGCCCGCGCTCCTCTTTTGAGATATTTTCTTTCCACCATTCTTTCTCTTCGAGCAGATCATCGGAAATACTGTAACAGGCTTTTTGAATAAAAAAGCCCGCATTTATAAAAGGTGCTTCTTTAACTCCTTTTTTCTGCATCGCACCATGTTGCCAAGGTTGTCCTTTGAATTCATCCAGAATACCAAATTTTAATTTAGGATTATTAATAAACTCATCTACTTCTTTAGGATATTTTAATAAAAACACATCAGAATCGATATAAAATTCTGTCTCCAAAATGTCTATCCTTGTGTTAGGACACCATTTTCTCCATGTGGCAACTGAGTTAATATCATACCCATTATTAGA
>CAYLSW010000276.1:0-3039 GCA_964386145.1 uncultured Lentimicrobiaceae bacterium
CCTCTTTGCAATTACGGGTGAAAGACATCCGGTTTGAAGAGTAAAAAATATCCACATCATTGCGAGGAAATGGGGTGCTTGCAGGTGGCTGGCGAAGCAATCTGTTGGTATTGATGACAATTCTAAGAGAGGAGATTGCTTCTTCACTCCGGCGCACAAGCTTACTCCAAAGCTCATCGCAAAGACGGCCATTGCGTTATTGCGATGACGGTTTAAATAATCAAAATATTTTTTAATTTTATCCTCTATAATTTTTATCCTTATGAAAAAATTAAATCGCCTTTTCTTTTTTATGACCTGTATCCTGCTTGCCGGGTCCACTTTTGCGCAGACTGTTGAGCAGCAGTCATTTCAGTTGAAAGACCTGAGAAAATTAGTGAGAATTTCGTCACCACGCATTTCTCCTAACGGGAAACAAGTAGTCCTCATTGCCTCACG
Source organism: uncultured Lentimicrobiaceae bacterium (assembly GCA_964386145.1). Classification (GTDB taxonomy): domain Bacteria; phylum Bacteroidota; class Bacteroidia; order Bacteroidales; family F082; genus Sulfidibacterium. The sequence goes on from CAYLSW010000276.1 coordinate 439, forward strand.
TCCCGACTGGAAAAATGACAAAACCAAACAGGAAATAGATTTGGTTCAGGTGGCAGATGGTGCGCTGCGTAAGCTGACTTTTCAGCGGAAAGGATTGTCTTTTCTTCGCTGGTCTCCTAAAGGGAAACAACTTGCTTTTCTTGCCAAAGACCCGAAATCCAAAAAATCACAACTTTACGTCATGTCCATGAACGGTGGCGATGCAGTCAGAATTACAAATTCCAAAACAGGGGTGAATGCTTATACGTGGAGCCCTGATGGGAAACAATTCGCTTTCATAGCACAGGATACAATTCCCAACCCAAAGGCTATCAAACATCACGAAGATGCTTTCCGGGTAACCGATAACAACTACAGGGTGCGTGCTGCAGTACAACCCTGGCATTTGTGGGTTGCCCCGGCAAAAGGCGGTAAAACCAAACAACTTACCAAAGGAAACCGGAGTTTGAGAACCGACCAGGGTTCCATGTCGGCACCGGTCTGGACTGCCGATGGAAAATCCATCGTTTTCTGTGAATACCCCAATGTGTGGGAAGGCAATTCATGGCATTCGGTGCTGGCTTCGGTGGATGTAAAAACAGGAAAAATCAAAACCATTGTTTCGGAAGAAGGATCCACCAATCCTGTTTTTGCTCCCGAAGGGAAAATGCTGGCCTTCATGCGTCCGCGCAACGGCGATCAAAATAACGGATTTGCTGTTTATGTTCGTGAAAATGAAAAAATTACTGACGCCACAGCAGCGCTGGCACACAATATCCGCAATTTTGCCTGGCTTCCCGATGGAAAAAATCTGTTGCTGATGGCTGAAAAAGGTATCCGTGGCGTGATGTGGCAACAGCCTGTGCAGGGAAAAACCCGGTTGCTAAATACCGGCGATGTACTCCCTGGCAGAGAAGTTTCCGTTTCCAAAAATGGCATCATTGCTTTTACAGGCAGCACAGCAAGACATCCGGCCGAACTATATGTGATGAAATCTGTCAACAGTAAGCCGCACCGATTGACAAATTTCAATGCTTTTATTGATTCACTGTCCATCGCCAAAAATGAAGGCATCAACTGGAAATTAGATGGTTTTCAGGAAGATGGCGTGTTGACCTATCCCGTCAATTTTGAAAAAGGAAAAAAATATCCTTTGGTGCTGGTGATTCACGGCGGACCCGAGGGGGCTTCCACCCTGAGTTTTTCCCCGCTGATACAACTGTTCGCTGCAAAGGGCTTTTTGGTATTCCAACCCAACTACCGCGGCAGCATCAACCTTGGCGATGCTTACCAACATGCCATTTACCGCAACACAGGAAAGGGTCCCGGCGAAGATGTGATGGCCGGACTGAAAAAGGTGGAAGAAAAAGGATTTGTCGATAAGTCGCGTATCGGCGTTACCGGCTGGTCTTATGGTGGGTACATGACTTCCTGGCTTATTGGGAACTATCCGGATGTGTGGAAAGCCGCCGTCTCCGGTGCCGCACTCAACGACTGGGTGATGGATTATACCATTGCCTTTTACCAAAAAGGAGATTTGTACTTTTTCGGCGGTTCACCGTGGGTAAAAAAATACTGGAAAATCTGGCGCGAACAGTCGCCCATTGCTTACGCCCTCAAAATAAAAGCACCCACCCTGATTATGGGAGATGCCGGCGATCCCAACGTGCCCATTGTCAACAGCTATGAGATGTTTCATGCTTTGCGCGATAACGGTGTGACGACCGAATTTTATGTCTATCCTGCAAATACTCATTTCCCACACGACATTGTCCGGACAACGGATATCTACCGCCGCTGGGTGGGATGGATGGTGAAATATCTGAAATAGGAGAAAAAATATTCTCTTATATTTGACCCGAAATTTATAAGTTCATGAATAAAAAAATTCTTCTTTGGGCTTCAATTCTTGCAGTTATCGTTAGTTTGATACTCTATCTTACCGCCTCAGAGAGAACATACTCAGACCAAACCATTAAAACCTTATCGGATAAGTTGCAAGCACATGTGGTTGGTTTTCTCAAAAAAAACCAGATCGCTACAGATACCCTGAAACAGAATTTCGACTCTTTGAAATATAAGGATCTGACACCGGATTTTTTAAACCATTATGCATACAAACGTCTGCAAAATAGTCCCGAAATGCAGGGGATGATTATTTTTGGGGATCATTTTCATTTCCTGTTTGAACGGGATAAAAAAACATGGGCAACTACTTACGATACCATATTAAAGGATACCCTGACCAACTGGGTCCGGTTGAACAACAAATTAGAGGAAGTTGGCCGCTGGACAGATACGTACAATTATTTCATTGATGAGGTTTCCATTAATAAAACACGCCAGCTTTTAAAACATTCCGGTAAACAGTCGTTGTGGCGGGTACTGTTTCATAAAGGGTCACATCAAAAAGATATTATTCTCTCCTCAAATATCATCAGGTTAAAAGATGGGAGAGACCTTATTTTTGCTTTCGTCTATGATTTACGCAAACAAAAAAGGGGACTGTTTCCTGTTTTGGAAATGCGCCATCCCATTATTAGTTTGCTAACGCCATTTGAATATTTTACGGTTCCTCTTTTTTCTGTAGATACCTCTGTGGATGGATGGAAAAATCCTCCT
>CAYLSW010000277.1:0-3030 GCA_964386145.1 uncultured Lentimicrobiaceae bacterium
TCCGGGAAATCCTTCCTCCCCGTCTTTACTGAGATATTTCAGTTTTACAAAATGGTTTTCGTTATCATTTTTAAAATCAACAACATCCCAGATAACATTGTTGAATCCTCCGGGGCCACCATGCAAACTGTTGTTACCATTATTTCTACACAAAGAAAATTCTTTTCCGTCAAGTGAGAATTTTCCGTTAGCAATTCTGTTGGCAAACCTGCCTACTATTGCACCGAAATACGGATTGCCGCTAATATATTCTTCAGGGGTATCGTATCCTAAAACAACATCGCCAAAATTTCCTTCTTTGTCAGGAACTATGATTGACATTACTTTTGCCCCGAAAGTTAAAATTTTAACATACACCCCACGGGTATTAGTAAGAATATAAGTTTTCAGTAACTCTTTATTTATCTTGTTCATATTCCTGTCTGTTTTTCGGTAGATGACAAAGGTGTAAACAATTACTTACTTTTGTAATATACACGAATCAAATGGTAAAATCAAAGTTCTCCGTTTTCAGTCTTTGATAAACCTCCCTGCTGAACATATATAATTTTGCCGGTCGGTGTGAAACCTCTGTTTCCTTCTCATTCAAAGGCACAAGATAACTCAGATTAGAAATTTTTTTCCGAAAATTTCGCTTGTCAAGGGAAATGCCAAATATTACTTCATAAATCTTTTGTAACTGACTCAGTGAAAATTTTGAAGGCAGCAGCTCAAAAGCGAGCGGCTTTGTACGTAGCTCATTGCGAAGAGTCTCCAAAGCAAATGCTAAGATTTCCTGATGATCAAATGCCAAAGGTAAATTGGAAACTTCGTCAACATTAGTCCAACGTGCGATTGTTGTGAGGTCTGTTTTGTTTTCACCGTTGTTAGACAGATTAATGAGTGCATAATAAGGAATGGTAATTACCCGCCTTTCGGGATGGTCAATCGAAATAAGCCACGACATATCTTGTGGCCGCCTAATCAAACGATCAAGTGATCCAAAGGCTTTTAACTGTTTCATGTAGATATTCTGAAGTCCCGTTAACTCTTTCAAAATACGCTTGGAAGCTGTATCAAGGTCCTCATTTAACCGAATCAAATCTCCTGGAAATTTCCAGTCATGATACCGGATTCCTTCATAAAGGATCTCCCGCCCGATTAACAATACGTTTAGATGAACCGAATCAAAACCAAAAACTACAGAATCTACAGACACATTTGGGATAAGTTGCTTGTCCATAAGCTAAATTTTCAAATTATTGAATTAATAATAGCAAAGCATTATTTACCGGTTATCTTTTGAGCCCTTTAGCTGTTTCATTCAATTAAACCATCCGTTTTACATAAAAGCTGAAGGTTTTTCACTGCAAAGATAGAAAAAATAATAAGTGTACCAAAGACGATATGTTAACGTCCTTTTACCACTAACCGGCTGACCTTTCTTATTACGTCAATGATAAATTTCATTCTTTTTTGACTTTTCAAGATTGGGTTTTGCTTTGGTTATAATATTTTTGTTGTACAAAAGCAGTAAGAAAATTAATTTAACCATTATTTAATCATCTTTAAATCACCATTATAAACAAGATAAGCATAGTGCTGTTGTGATAATCTAAATGATATTTGAAATAATATTAAATATTTTTAACAATTTTTTCATTTCATATTATTTTTTGTATACCTTTGAAAAAAGTTTGTGTTAATTATACACTTTGTTTAGTGTAGAATTTATACAAACTTGTTTAGGCTTTGCAAATAAAAAGTTGGTATGATGAACAAGTGCTTACTTAAACCGATGAGCAGAATGCAGGTTTTGTTGTGGAGAAACAAATTTCTACTTTGAGCAAAAGTCCTGATTAATTCATTTCAGGAATGAACGGGGTGAAAAAACGGTGTAGAAGATTCAAATTGTTCTTCAGGCAATCATCAAATGTGCTTTTTATAAGCAAGGCTACAGTGATAATAACGAGCTTCATTCTCTGTTTCGATAATTGAACAGAGATCATGCTATAAATAAATAAAGAAAAATTAATTAAAAAACAAGGAGGGTTCTATGAAAAAACACGTACAAGTATTTAGTGTTTTGTTCCTGTTTCTGATTTTTACATCAGCCTTTCAGGCGTTTGGTCAGAATATTCAGATTTCAGGAAAAGTTACTGATGCCAGCACCGGACAAACACTTCCCGGTGTTAGTATTTTGGTAAAGAATACTACAGTTGGAACAACCACCGATTTAAATGGCAGGTATTCTATTCAGGCAACGATTGGATCAAAACTGGTGTTCTCATATATTGGATACCAGACGCAATCTGTTGTTGTCAGTAATCAAAAGATTATTGATGTTACCATAAAACCTGTCGCTACCGGTTTAAGCGAGGTAGTTGTAGTAGGATATGGGGTTCAAAAGAAAACGGATGTTACAGGCGCGACACAAACGCTCACCACGAAAACCTTCAACCCCGGGGTTATGATTTCACCTGCCGAGATGATGCAGGGGCGCGTTTCCGGTGTTCAGGTTACCTCCAATAGTGGAGAACCCGGAGCCGGTTCCACTGTTCGTATTCGGGGTAACTCTTCCATCAGGGCCGATCAGACTCCGTTATATGTTGTGGATGGAGTTCCTCTTAGCAATGTTAACGCCTCTCCCGGTGCAGTAGGTGTTGCCGGTATTAACGCCAGCGCCAGCAAAGATCCGCTGAATTTTCTTAATCCTGACGACATTGCTTCTATTACCGTGTTAAAGGATGCTTCTGCAACAGCAATTTACGGTTCCAGAGGTGCCAACGGCGTTATCCTTATTACCACTAAAAAAGGTACAAAAGGAAAAGGTAAATTAACTTATTCGGCTTATGCAGGTATTTCAAGTATACCAAAAGAATTGGATCTCTTAACTGCGTCAGAATTTATGGCTGCCAGCAAGAAAAATGGTTTCGGACTGGTTGATAAAGGAGCAAATACAAACTGGCAGAATGAAATTTTCAGAACCGGTTACACGCAAAGTCACAATGTATCTTATAGTGGCGGTACTGACAAATCAAGTTATTATGC
>CAYLSW010000278.1:0-3015 GCA_964386145.1 uncultured Lentimicrobiaceae bacterium
CCATCAAAAAAATCCGCAGCGACATTGAACGGTTTTCTTTCAATACGGGCGTCAGTGCTTTCATGATTTGTGCCAATGAGCTGACCGACCTGAAATGCCACAAACGTGAAATTCTAAAACCGTTGGCCGTGTTGCTGGAGCCTTATGCACCGCACCTCGCCGAAGAACTATGGCAAAAGCTGGGACATGAGGGCAGCATCAGCCGGATAGATTTTCCGGAATATGATGAGAAATACCTGAAAGAAGACAGCTTTGCTTATCCGGTGTCGTTCAACGGCAAAATGCGCTTCAAGCTGTCACTGCCTGTGGACACGCCCAAAGAGGAGATAGAAAAAGCCGTGTTGGCTGCCGAAGAGGCACAACGCTGGTTGGAAGGCAAAACCGTGAGGAAAATCATCGTGGTTCCCGGTCGTATTGTAAATGTGGTGGTAGGGTAACGAAGTGCCTAAAGTTTTACTTGATTTTTGTAAAAAGACACTTGTCTTTTTACAAATTCTTGTGATTTTCCAGATATGTTTTTTTGCCTGAAAAACTCAAATGGTTCAAGCATCCGCTTGGACCAGAAGACCGGCACTCATTGCCATAACAGAGTTGGTAGGATTGGACATCAAACTACTTCAAGCGTGGACGCTAGAAGCGGGGGATGGAAAAGAAAGTTACCGGCCATTATGCATAAGCACTATTTAGTGTCTCTAAGAAAACTATATATTTTCACTCGTGGTGTATAAAAAAAAACGACAAGGTCAAGGCGAACACAGTGTTGACAATGAGGAGTCCGCGACATTATTGTCGGGATGACTGATTGTCAACACAAGTCCAACGAAGAGATTGGCGTTTTCTTATAGCCACTATTTAGAGAATATGTCTTTAATTATATAGCTGTCTGGAATTCCGAACTTAAGTGCATTTGCCTGTTGTTGTCCACACCTTTTGAGGCCATACATGGCTTCAATAGTCCGCAGGATGTTTACATGCGTAATACCTTTCCCTTCAGCATAGTCACCGGGCTTAACATGGGCACCGGCAATAATTGTAGCTATCCTGTTTCGAATAGAACTATTTTTACCAGCCGGGTCTGTATAGCCCCAGTAATGGGCCTTATCCGAACTTTCATCAAAAGTGATGATTAAAAGGCTGTTATGAGTCTTGGCCCATTGGTAATAGCTATCCAGATTATCTTTAAGCCACTTATCCCCGTCTTTAACACTTTTGGGCGGTCTTCCATTGTGCATGTCGTGAATCAGATTTGGAACCACAATACTTACAGTCGGAAGTTGATTAAAATCTTTGGGGAATTGTTTAAACTGAAGATTGGAAGAGGATTCAATATTTTTGCCGTTTGGAATATTGGCAAAACTTATCCACGGAACGTGTTTCCTTGCATAATATCCGGCTCGTGAAACAGTATCCCCGATGGAAGGCAGGCTTTCGGAGTAGCCTTTAAAAGTATAACCATTTTTGATGAGCTGCTCACCGAGGTTACAGGTTTTAAAAGGATAATTTTTGTTATTTGATCTTGTTGGCGTAATGTCTAAATGCCCTACGCCCTGGTCATTGCCAGAAAGAAGCCAGAAATAATTACCTTCGCTAAAATGTTCTTCGGCATACGAGTGCGTAAAGTTTGCGCCCTCTTTTCTCAAAACATTATTTATATAAGGCGCGGCAGCATTTCCGATGATTTGGTCATAGTCTTTGTTCTCCTCAATGACAATGACGATATGACTATACACAGGAAGTTTTATTGCGGTCTTGTGCGATGTGCCTTTGGGAGATGTCGTTAAGCCCAAAGATAAAAACAGAGAGAGTGTTGCAAGTAATATATTTTTCATGATTTCTTTAAAAAATGAACGTTAAACCATTAAACCTAACAAGGTTATATAAAATTATTTATGAAATACTTTCGCTTCAAAAGTAACAATTTATTTTTAACATCCTAAAGATTTTGATGAAAGGCTAAAGATTATTTTTGATGATTTGCTGAATTTGCAAACTCATTATTAAACAATACTCCGCTAATCTTCCGTTTACGCAAAGCCGCAGTGACGCAATGGCCTGAATAATAATAAGTTGTTTTTTACTATTCCAGGGATTCATCTGTATGGTAATCAGTTGTATAGAGCTTTTTACCGAACTTGATTTAAACAAAAATTCTTCCAAAGCATTTCTCTATCGGATTGCCAGATAAATTAGCTGAGGCATTCAGCTTTTTACGATAATATCACAATAGCAAATCCACGAAGTTAAAAACTGTTGATATATTATCTAAAATTTGGTTTTTCCCCTGAGATAAAGCTTACTTTTACATAAAAAATTAATAAAATGGGATTTGAAAAGACACTGATTTGCTTCGACTGTTCGATGGCATCACCGGTGTTTTGCAGTTTGAAACCAGATGAAATTGCCCGGATTGATAAGAATCGAGTTGAGGTAACTTTTAACCCGGGTGAAACCATTATGAAAAGCGGCACCCCCAACACCCATGTTATATCCTTTTTCGAGGGGTTGGCTAAAATATCACTGGAAGGAAAAGGCGGAAAGAATTTCATACTTGATTTTGTTCGTCCACCATCCTTTTTCTCAGGCCCCGGTTTGTTTATAGATAAAAAGAATCATTTTACTATCAGCGCTGTGGAGCCATGCAAATTATGTCTCATAGAAAAGGAACCCTTTCTTGAAGTTATGGAAGGAAACGCCAGGATGGCATTTGCCTTTATGGAAAACTCAAACAACTTTATTCTAAATCTGGTAAATAAGATGGAGAGCCTTCTGGTAAAGCATCATCATGGCAGGGTCGCCGAAGCATTACTTTATTTAAGCAGAAGAATCTATTACAGCAACCCTTTCAAACTGAGTATTTCAAAAAAAGAATTGGCCGAAGTTACCGGATTATCCAAAGAAAGTGTTTCTCGTATATTGCATGAATTCACCAACGAAGGCCTCATTCAAATCACAGGCAAAACCTTTCATCTTCTTAAAGAAGATTTGCTTGACCAAATTAGCAGGAACGGATAGGCT
>CAYLSW010000279.1:0-3014 GCA_964386145.1 uncultured Lentimicrobiaceae bacterium
AATCTGTGCATCAGTAGCACCATCAAAAATTGGCGTTGCAAACTTCAGGCCCAGTACTTTACCTGCCCAGCCAAGGACGGTCTCATAAATCTGACCGAGGTTCATTCGCGAAGGTACGCCAAGTGGGTTTAGGACGATATCAACAGGCGTTCCATCTTCCATAAACGGCATGTCCTCTTCACGGACAATTCGTGCAACAATTCCTTTGTTTCCATGACGGCCGGACATTTTATCACCCACTTTCAACTTACGTTTCTTGGCAATATAAACTTTGGCCATCTGAACAATACCATTGGGAAGTTCGTCGCCAACGCTGGCTACAAATTTCTTACGGTTAAAGACACCCAGCAACTCTTTGTATTTGATGTTGTAGTTATTGAGCAGCACTTTAATCAAGTCGTTTTTGGCATTGTCCGTAGTCCACTTGCTGGCGTTGATGTTAATATAGTCCAGCGAGTGGAGTATTTTCTGTGTAAACTTGGTTTTAGTAGGAACAACAGTATCACCAAACACGTTGGTAACTCCCTGAGAGGTACGATTACTCACCAAAATGGTCAGTTTATCAACGAGTTTTGCTTTTAATTCGGCAAACTTTTTGTTGTATTCTTCATCCAAGGCGGCAATAATCTCCTTTTCGATGGCCTTGTTTTTGGAACTTTTCACAGCTCTGGAGAACAAATCTTTTTTGAGGACAACACCTTTGAGCGAAGGAGGGGCTTTAAGTGAAGCATTTTTGACATCACCAGCTTTATCGCCGAAAATAGCACGTAATAATTTCTCTTCCGGAGTAGGGTCGCTTTCACCTTTAGGGGTAATTTTTCCAATCAGGATGTCTCCTTCATTTACTTCAGCGCCCACGCGAATCAATCCGTTTTCGTCAAGGTCTTTGGTGGCCTCTGCACTTACGTTTGGAATATCGTTGGTAAGTTCTTCAATACCTCTTTTGGTATCACGCACCTCAAGGGTAAACTCTTCCACATGTACGGAAGTGAAGATATCATCCTTTACGACCTTTTCGGAAATCACAATAGCATCCTCATAGTTATAACCTTTCCAGGGCATAAAAGCCACTTTCAGGTTACGTCCGAGGGCAAGCTCTCCACCCTCTGTACCATAACCTTCACACAAAAGCTGCCCTTTGGAAACTTTATCGCCGGCACGTACAATCGGTCGTAGGTTGATAGAAGTATTTTGGTTTGTACGACGGAATTTTGTCAGGGAATATTTTTTTACATCATCATCGAAGCTGACGAGTTTTTCCATTTCGTCACGCAAATAGCGGATAATAATTTTTTTTGCATCCACATATTCCACAATACCATTACCTTCGGCCATAACTAAAACGCGCGAATCGTGAGCAATATCAGCTTCAATGCCGGTTCCGACAATTGGGGCTTCCGGGTTCAGCAAAGGTACTGCCTGACGCATCATGTTTGATCCCATCAAAGCACGGTTAGCATCATCGTGTTCCAGAAAAGGAATACTTGAAGCAGCGATGGAGGCAATTTGATTTGGTGCAATGTCAATAAGGTCAACTTCCTCACGTGGAGTGATGGGATAGTCGGCCTGATAACGGACTTTCACTTTCTCGTTGACAAAAGTTCCGGCATCATCCACAACAGTATTTGCCTGGGCTATAATTTTATTCTCCTCTTCCTCGGCACTCAGATAGATGGGATTGTGTTTGTAATCAATAATCCCGCTTACCACCTTACGATACGGTGTTTCAATAAAACCAAGATGATTAATTTTGGCATAAACACACAGCGAAGAAATCAGGCCGATATTCGGGCCTTCGGGTGTTTCAATGGTACAAAGCCGTCCGTAGTGCGTATAGTGAACGTCCCTGACTTCAAAACCTGCTCTTTCGCGAGATAAACCACCAGGTCCCAAAGCAGAGATACGGCGCTTATGGGTGATTTCCGAAAGCGGATTGGTTTGGTCCATAAACTGCGACAAAGCGTTGGTACCGAAGAAGGAGTTAATAACCGATGACAGGGTTTTGGCATTAATCAGATCGGTAGGTGTAAAAACCTCATTATCTCTAACATTCATACGATCACGAATGGTGCGCGCCATACGGGCAAGCCCTACGCCGAACTGCGAATAAAGCTGCTCACCCACGGTACGCACACGGCGGTTACTCAGATGGTCGATATCATCAACAATAGTTTTCTGATTCAGCAGTTTAACAAGGTGCTTGATGATAAGGACAATATCTTCTTTGGTAAGAACACGCACATCCATGGGCGTATTCAGCTCCAGCTTCTTATTGATACGGTAGCGGCCTACTTCGCCGAGGTCGTAACGTTTATCGGAGAAGAAAAGTCTGTCGAAAACACTACGGGCGGTTTCTTCGTCAGGAGGCAAAGCATTACGCAACTGAAAGTAGATATATTCAACAGCCTCTTTTTCAGAGTTGGTCGTATCCTTTTGTAAAGTTTGAAAGATAACCGAGTAGTCATTTATACTGCCATCGTCCTTATGCAGGAGAATAGTTTTAACACCTGCATCAATAATCTTTTGGATATGTTCGGTTTCCAGAACTGTTTCGCGTTCAATAATGACGTCGTTACGCTCAATAGTCACCACCTCACCAGTATCTTCATCTACAAAATCCTCAAACCAGGAGCGGACAACCCGAGCGGCAAGGCTCCGGCCCAACACACGTTTCAGGCCGGCTTTACTTACTTTAACCTCTTCGGCGAGGTCAAAAATTTCAAGAATATCGCGGTCTGTTTCGTAACCTATGGCACGCAATAAGGTAGTGACGGGAAGTTTCTTCTTACGGTCGATGTAGGCATACATGATATTATTAATATCCGTAGAGAACTCTATCCAGGAACCTTTGAAAGGGATAATCCTGGCAGAGAACAACTGCGTTCCATTGGCATGCCGGTGTTGTCCGAAGAACACACCAGGTGACCGGTGCAACTGGGATACAATAACACGTTCGGCGCCATTAATAATAAAAGTACCGCGTGGGGTCATATAAGGGATCATGCCCAAATAGA
>CAYLSW010000280.1:0-3012 GCA_964386145.1 uncultured Lentimicrobiaceae bacterium
TCCCGTTGAAAAATCTCTCCAATGTCACGTTGCAGTAGTTTTTGAATGCGTTCTTGTCGTTTACTTTCCATGAGGCAAAATTAATATCTTTTTGTTCTGTGTGGTTTATAATTTTTTCTTTCTAAACAGGTTGAGAAATTTTCTTATCAATACAGTAGCTTGAGTTCTATCTTTATTGATGGAGTCTTTTTCAAACGGGCTTATTTTACCTTCTAATTGGCTCCACGATGCCTTCATCATCAGGAATATCAAAAAGAGAGTCCACCTACCGTTAAGATAGAGTTGAAAACAGACAAATTATTAGAGCAATACTCCGTTAATTTTTCGTTCTCGCAATGACGCAACTTATTATCTCATAAGTGTAACTTATTATGAGATAATTCTATATATCTGGGAATCAGAGTTGTAGAATTTTTTACCGGACTATTGGGAGAGAATATTAAACAAAAACGATACTCTGGAAGCCCTGGTTTTTAAAAACGCGATGAAAACACACAGACAATCTCTGTTCCGGTTTCTTTAGCACAAGGAACTCCTGCCAGATAATAATGGTCCGGAGAGAGGAGTACGGAATTTCAAAGTAAAACAAAAAATATCGAGTCAGTTTAAAACAGGTCAAAATTCTTAAGCCACATTGCGTTCTATCATAGACAGCTGTATCAAAAGAATCATTCCGGTGCTGCAATTTATGAAGTTGATAGCTCAAATACCTGTTTGCCGGCTGAATTGTTATTTTTATCTTTAAAAAGTTTTGAAATTCGAAGATATGATTTATATTAGCAGCTTGATAAAAAGCCGCACAAATCATTTCATAATAATTCTTAAATGAGAGAAATGATGTGTTGACAAGTCTTTTTCGGAGAAATAATAATTGTTATCAATAAATACAACTTACCATGAAAAAGTTTACTATTAAAAGTGTCCTTATTTCTTTTTTGGTTTTGATGTTTGCGTTGAGTGTTATGGCTCAGGAAACCGGAAAAAAGAAAAAATCAGAAAAAAAGAAAACGACAAAAACTGACAAGGTTAAAAAGGGTTGGAACCTTGGGGCCTTGCCTGTAGTTTCGTTTGACAGCGATTTGGGTTTTCAGTACGGTGCTCTTATGAACTTGTATGATTATGGCAATGGGAGCATTTATCCCAATTATGAACGTTCGCTGTATGTCGAGGTCAGCCGATTTACAAGAGGTAGCGGAATTTTCCGGGTTAACTATGATACCCGGAAACTTATTAAGGGGATTCGTGTGTACGCAGATATTAGTTATCTGCCCGATCAGATTTATTCCTTTTATGGTTTTAACGGCTATGATGCCGTTTATAACTCTTCCTGGATTGATAATAAAAGCCCTCAGTATAAAACAAAAGTTTTTTACCGTTACAAAAGGAAATTTTTCCGTGCAAAAGTTGATCTTCGCGGAGATTTCAGTAATAAATTTGTTCACTGGGTTGCCGGTATTGGCTTGTATAGTATCAATGTTAAACCGGTAGATGTTGCGCACCTGAATAAGGGGAGAAAAACAGCAGATATGCTTCCTGATACTGCAGGTATTTATGACCAATATGTGAAATGGGGTATAATTCCCCAGAGTGAAAAAGACGGAGGTACATTTACCGTCCTTAAGGCTGGGTTTGAGTATGACAGCCGCGACAATGAAGCAAACCCAAATAAGGGAATCTGGTTTACAACGGTTTTGACCGGTGCCCCCGGATTTGCGTCCAGCATGAAAACGGGTTTTTTGAAACTTTCTATTACACAACGGCAGTATATCACGTTGGCTAAAAACACCCTGTTTTTTGATTATCGTCTCGGTGCTCAGTTTACCCTGGCCGGGCAGAGCCCTTTCTTTATCTCCCCGCTTATTTTCTATGCTCACTCTTCCAAAGCTTATAATGAAGGCCTGGGTGGAAGCGGAAATCTGCGCGGTATTCTTCGTAACCGTATTGTGGGCGATGGTATCGCTTACGGTAACTTTGAACTCCGTTGGGAGTTTGTAAAATTTTCTATGGCAAATCAAAATTTTTACCTCGGCACTGTCTTGTTCTTCGATACAGGTATGGCCATCCAAAAAACGAAAGTTAACACCAGCAATGTCCCGGCAGACCAGTTGGCCAGTTATTTTAAAACAAATGCTGAGAAATTACACAACAGTGCCGGTCTCGGATTGAAAATAGCCATGAACCAGAACTTCATTGTTTCGGTTGAATATGGGAAGGCTTTCGATGCACAGGATGGTACAAGCGGTGTTTATATCGGACTGGGATACCTGTTCTAAAATTCTGATAATTACAGCTTTTCAAAAGCTCTCTGGATTTTTGATGCAATCTCCTCAAATTCAGCTTCACTCAACTTGAGTTTGGGGAGTTTGAAGTCAATATCATACAGACCCTCTAATGGGATGAGATGAATGTGGGCATGGGGTACTTCCAGTCCGATCACCGTGATGCCAATGCGTTTGCAGGGAACTACGGATTCGATGGCTTTGCCCACCTTCTTGGCGAAGGCAAAAAGGCCATTGTATAATTCGTCATCCAAATCGAAAATGTAATCCGTTTCTTTTTTAGGAATGACCAACGTATGTCCCTTTTTAAGTGGAAAGATATCCAGAAATGCGTAATAATCTTCCGTTTCGGCTATCTTGTAGGAGGGAAGCTCCCCGTTGACGATTTTTGTGAAAATACTTGCCATGACTCTCTTTTTGTTTCCACAAAATTACAAATATTCGGGTAATGTTTAAATCCTAAGTGCACAAATAGCAACTATGGCGGTCTGTCTCCTGGGAAAATCGTATATTTGAAACGAAAATTAGAAGTTCGCAATTAAATGAGTTGCTGCAGGATATCATTATGATTAATATTTTTGCGGAAAATACCAGGGGCAATTTTTACCGGAGGTTGAAAAATCTTAGGCTACGAGCTATTAGAAACCCCGAAGATGAAACTGCCCACACAGCTAAGCGCAAAAGAGTATTGCCAATTTTGACTTCAGTCGGAAGGGAGCATGAACATGAAATT
>CAYLSW010000281.1:0-3012 GCA_964386145.1 uncultured Lentimicrobiaceae bacterium
ATGAAATTCAACTTCGCCGGGATTTTTGGCAATGACCTTAGCCATAAAGTCATTTACCTGCTGTTCGTAATTTGCCATTTTTAGATTTTTTAAGGTTAAACGTATTTTTTTTCTGAGTCCGAAATTACCTAAAATCATAAACCGGTAAATATATCATAATGCCATTTGGGGGATTTCCGTAGCAAATTAAGGGAATTACGTATTGATTTGACTGGTTTTTTTTATTTCTCCTTGTACACTTTTACGCTGAGGTTTATTCTTCCGGAATAAATACCTGTCGTTTTCCGGAAAAGAAAAAAGTCATCCTTTTTCAGAATGACTTTACTATTTGAAAAATATTTTAAACCGGTGATTTTCTATAGGATGGGATACTGTTTAAAAATTTCGGCCGACCGCATGAGAATATCCACATATTGTGCACGGCGGTAGGCGAAAGGGTCTTTCACATTTTTCATGGAAAGTTTTCCTCTGAATTCGCTCAGACTGTCATACTGTTTGTTGGCCATCCAGATTTCCATGTCTTCGAGAATTTTCTGAATTTGTTGCGGGCCGTGTTTGTAAAGCGTACTTACCACCTGTACGGTATCGGCGCCGGCCAAAATCATTTTAATGACATCTTCGGCATTGAATATTCCGGTGTTGGCGCACACGTCGCAGTTGAGCTGGCCAAACAGCATTCCGGCGTAGCGCAGGGGCAAACGGTTGTCCTGTCCACTGCTCAGGTTATAAGGGTAGTTCATTTTTTCGCTGTTGATGTTGATGTCGGGTTGAAACAGGCGGTTGAACAAAACCAGTCCGTCAACACCTTTTTTATCCATCTCTTTAAAAACATACAACGGGTTGGTATAGAAAGCACTCAGTTTCACACTAACCGGAATGTTTACAGTTTTTTTTACGCCGGCAATCACATCCAACTCTTCCCTGATAATAGCCCGTCCCTCCATGTCAAATTCGCGTGGATTGTTATAAAAGTTTAATTCCAACGCGTCGGCACCGGCATCTTCGAGTTTCTTTGCCCATTCGTACCAGGTATCATCAAAAACGGCATTCAGACTGGCAATAAGCGGGATGCTGATGGCTTTTCTGGCTTCTTTAAAATGCATCAGAAATTCGTCCGGTCCGGCCTCGTAAATGTCCTGTGGAAAAATGCTGATCATTTCGGCATTACGATTTGCATATTCGTCCATGTCCTCCTGCATTTGGAGATTTTCCAGATTAATCTGCTCTTCAAATAACGATTTGTAAACAATGGCAGCAGCACCAGCTTCTTCTAGTGATTGAAGCATTTTTATATCAGTAACAAGATTGCTTGCTCCAATAATAATGGGGTTTTTTAGTTCTAATCCGAGATATTTTGTTGTAATATTCATCTTTGTATTTATTAATCCATAATTAACTTTGTTGGCAGTAAAAATAAACAAAATTGCTGCTCGTTCAAAAAGCTTACAATCTAAAATCGTTTTAAATAGATTGAAATTGGGCATTATCTTCAAAATAATCAAGGTAAAACAACAGATAAAAATCGTATTTTTGCCTTCGGTTTTCAAAATAAAGGGTTTTAAATGTAATTGCTTTATAATTAATCAGATACGAATACGTTTGAACAATTTGGAGAAACTGAGAAAAAAATAGAATCCAGGTAACTTTTAAAAATTTAGATAAATGAGCGGAAAGAAAAAATTTATTACTTGTGACGGGAACTATGCTGCTGCCCACATTGCATACATGTTTAGTGAAGTGGCTGCTATCTATCCGATCACCCCTTCGTCAAATATGGCTGAATATGTGGATCAGTGGGCTGCTTTCGGAAAAAAAAATATCTTTGGAGAAACTGTTAAAGTCGTTGAAATGCAGTCGGAGGGAGGAGCTTCCGGCGCAGTACACGGCGCATTGCAGTCGGGCGCTCTAACGACCACCTTTACTGCTTCTCAGGGATTGTTGCTGATGATCCCGAATATGTACAAGATCTCCGGTGAATTGTTGCCGGCAGTATTTCACGTAAGTGCCCGAAGCCTTGCTTCCCAAGCCCTCTCTATTTTTGGTGATCACAGCGACGTTATGGCTGCCCGGAATACCGGTTTTGCCATGCTTGCTACCGGCAGTGTTCAGGAAGTTAACGACCTGGCCGGTATCGCCCACTTCGTGGCTTTGCGCTCAAGGATTCCTTTCCTTCATTTCTTCGATGGTTTCCGTACTTCGCACGAAATTCAGAAGATCGAATATTTTGATCTTGATGACCTGAAGGGGCTTTTCCCCTTTGAGGATTTGAAAAAGTTCAGAGATAATGCTTTGAATCCCGAGCATCCTGTTACCCGTGGTACGGCTCAGAATCCTGATATTTTCTTCCAGGCACGCGAAGCCTCCAACCGTTTTTACACACCTATCCCTGACATGGTTGAGGAATACATGCAGGAAATTACCAAACTCACCGGCCGTGAGTATCATCCTTTTACCTATTATGGTGCCAAAGACGCCGAGAATATTATAATTGCTATGGGGTCGGTTACCGAAACCATTCGTGAAACTATTGATTATCTGACTGCCAATGGCGAGAAAACGGGTCTTGTAGCTGTTCATTTGTTCCGCCCGTTCTCTACGGGTTATCTTATGAAAGTTATTCCCAAGACGGTGAAACGTATTGCTGTTCTTGATCGTACCAAAGAACCCGGCGCCAATGGCGAACCTTTATATCTCGACTTGAAAGAGGCTTTCTATGGCTTGGATAATGAGCCAATTATCGTTGGTGGTCGTTATGGCCTGAGCTCTAAAGATACCACTCCTGCACAAATTGTTTCTGTCTTTAACAACCTGAAACAACCGGAACCCAAGAATCATTTCACCGTGGGCATTGTGGATGACCTTACTTTTACTTCACTTCCGCTGCTTCCCGAAATATGCATTTCCGATAAAGGAACCTTTGAAGCTAAATTTTACGGAATTGGTGCTGATGGAACGGTGGGAGCCAACAAAAATTCCATTAAAATCATTGGTGAGTCCACTGACAAATATGTG
>CAYLSW010000282.1:0-3011 GCA_964386145.1 uncultured Lentimicrobiaceae bacterium
AAGTTTTTCGTCATGAGAAGTCAAAATACGAAGAGTAAAGGTGAGCGCAGATTTTTGACTCGCAGCAGTAGCCTTAGCTATTTCAGGAATCGGAAATTAACCCTTTTCATCAAAGCAGTCTGGCTTCGCAATAGATCAATCTGTGAATTAATCGGGTTATATTGTTATCCCAGGAATTAGGGCATGGCAAGTCGTTCATTGATATCCATTTATCTGCAAAAGAGAAGGTGTATTTATTTTAGAAGCAAATGCCTGTGTTTTGCGATAGGAAAAATTATTTTTTCAGCACAAGCTCATCCCATGAAAACACCGTGTTGAAACCACGGTTTACCATTTGCTTCCGGAAAACTTCATCTGTCTCGTGACTGGTTGCCATTACGAAATCACCACCCCAGGCACCCAGCGATTTTATAATGCCTTGATGTCCTTGGAAAAGACGTTTTTTCACAGGCGTAATGCCAAGAACGGCAGACATAATTTCTTCATGTTCCGATAGCAAATGTTCAAAAAGCTCAAGTGTCGTGGCTTCCACCAGTGCCTCACCTATGGCAGAGATTCTTCGGGTTTCCATTTTCCCATAAACCGCCTGTTTTTTAAACCGTTCAATACTTTCATCACTTCGCTGCTTTTGTCCGAGATAAACGAAATAAATTCTGCTTTTGAACGGCGGTGACCAATCAACAGGCTCAGTAACAGGGAGCCCATCAATTAATTGATAAAATATGGGCGTTTCTATCCGCGCGCAGGCCACATCGTATCCTGAGCCTCCAAGGGCTTTTCGCTGAAGAACAAAAGCATCAATACCGGCCCAGGCAGCGAGGTTAGCCACCAGCGTAGAACTGGAGCCGAAACCATATTCCGTATCAAATTCCAGGTATGTCTCAGCCTGAATGCTCTGTAGGCCACTCAAAAAACCGGCAGATAAGCTGTGGGTTACGCTCAGGATTTTGGCCAGCTTTTCTGCCAGGAATCTGTCTGTTGTTTTCAGAATTTTCAGTCCTGGAAGCGCATACTCCGCCCAAAACCAAAAACTATTCTTTTTTTTGGCTGTCCAGTACAGGCGGGCACCGTTTTCAGCGGAAGCAGAAATAACCTGTAAATGTTGTCCACGGTTCACCGGAATAGCAAGTGCACGAGCCCCATGCATTACAAGATACTCACCAGAAATGAGGAGTTTACCGTGTGCGTACCATGCCTGTTTTTGTTGCATCATCTGGAGAGACGAAGGTTTTTAATAAACTCACCTACTTCAGCAAAGGATACTTTGTGGTCAGAAAAAAAACTCACTGCTTTTTCCTTTTCGCTTTTCGAGGCTTTGAAATGGTTCAAAATATTCATCAAATGCATTTTCATGTGTCCCTGCTGAATACCTTTGGTAACGAGTGAACGAACGGCAGCAAAATTGTTGGCCATACCCAACGTGGCAGTAATCATCATCAACTCTTTTGCCGATGGTTTTCCCAGCATCTCCAACGAATGTTTGGCCAGGGGGTGCAAAGAGGTGAGCCCGCCAACAGTTCCGAGAGCCAGCGGTAGTACAATCTGGTATTTAAACCGTCCGTTTTTTATCTCCACATGCGACAAGCTTTTGTAGTATCCATCTTTGGAGGCATAGGCATGGCCTGCAGCTTCGATGGCTCTAAAATCATTTCCTGTGGCAATGGCTACCGCATCAATACCATTGAAAATACCTTTGTTGTGTGTCGCGGCACGAAAAGTATCAATTTCCGCAATTTTAACCGCGGTTTCAAACTTGCGGGCAAATTCTTCTCCCGTAAGGGAAGGGTCAATGGATTCAAGGTCTTCAAAATCACATTCAACCCAAACTTTTACAAGGCAATCAGGGGTGTAATTGGAAAGAATGGACATGATGATGACCATCTCTTTCTCCTTTCCTACGAAGACCGCGTGCGTCTTTACAAATTCCTGCAGAGCCTTTGCCGACTCTTCAAGACAGGAGTTGATAAAATTGGCACCCATGGAATCTATGGTTTCGAAAGTAATATTAATCTGGTAATAATTTTCCAGCTTGTCTCGCATATCCACAAGCTCAAAATCAAGGATGCCCCCACCTCGTTTTTCCATATTGGCAGTTATTGACTTGGTCTTTTCACGAAAGCGCTGCTTCAGTTCATCAAAAACACTTACAAGCTTTTCTTTTTCCCCACACCATTGAAAATGAATTTGTCCTACTTTCACCGTATCTTTGACTTCGGCATGGAAACCACCGCGTTCCGACCAGAAGCGAGCGGCGGAGGATGCGGCAGCAACCACAGAGCTTTCTTCAATAACCATGGGTACGAGATAGGTTCTGCCGTTTACCATTACATTGGGAGCAATACCGTAAGGGATGTAAAAATTGGTAATTGTGTTTTCACTGAACTCATCAAAAATCTTTTGCTTTTCCGTATCTGCATACCAGAAACTCTTCAATAACTCGATGGTTTCGAACTGATTGTCCATCAACTCAGCAACAATCTTTAGCTTATCCTCTTTGAGCAACTTGGAAAAGCCTTTAATGATAAGATCTCTTTTACGTCTATACGGCATAAGGCAAATTTACCCTCTGTTTTTTTGCATTAGACAAAAATAAGGTAAAATTTATACAAAAGATATATTCAGCGATAATTGTGAATAAGATAAAACCTTGGGCGGACGGACAATAACATGCTTATAGGCTGATAATGCGCCTTTTATCCTTACCGTTATCGTAGGTGTCCTACAGAATAACAGGCGCAAAAAAAGCTGCCCGGAAGAGCAGCTTTTTCCGATTTCTTTCCGATTTCTTTAATATTCATCTTCGTTAAAAAAGAAGTCTTCTTTGGTTGGATACTCTGGCCAAATGTCCTCAATTTTTTCAAAGGCTTCGTCTTCAACCTCAATTTCTTTCAGGTTTTCGATAACTTCGGAAGTTACCCCTGTACGTAGGCACCACTCAATCAATTCGTCTTTGGTGGCAGGCCAGGGTGCATCCTCTAATTTTGAAGCTAATTCCAATGTCCAATACATGG
>CAYLSW010000283.1:0-2984 GCA_964386145.1 uncultured Lentimicrobiaceae bacterium
TTGCAATGGCTGTTAGCCGTTTGTCTATTTCCGATAACTTTTGTTTTGGATACGGATCTTTAGGTCGCGTTTTCAATGCCTGTTCATATTTCTCCTGAGCAGCCGGGTAAGCAGCCTTGTCGAACAAGCTGTCGGCACTGCGGATAACAGCATGGTAGTTAGCCTGGAGCCGATGCTGTTGCCGGATAAACCAGGTTTTGATGGCGATTAGTTGCTGCCTGGGATAGTTTTCGTTTGGTTTCAGGTTTAGCGCAAGGTTGTATTGTGCACGAGCATTTTCCATTTCATGCATTTTAAAAAGACTGTCGGCCTGGGCAACAGCAATGCGGTAATTCTGTTCAAGATTCTTACGTTGCTCCGTTAGTTGCCTGTCCACTTTACTGATCATTTCGGCAGGATAGCTGTTTTCCGGCCAAAGTTTTTGTGCTTCCTGATATCTCTCACGAGCAGCCATGTAGTTTTTAGCTATGTAAAGCCGGTCGGCTTCGTTGGCAATTTTGTTGTATGCAATTTGTGTTCTTGCTTTGGGTTTCAACTGGTAAATCCGTTTGATGACAACCGGATCTCCGGGTATGAGCGAGTCGGCCAGCTGGAAATGTCGCAGGGCATCTGCATAATTTTTTACCAGCAGATAGCGTCCGGCAGTTTCTATTGCCTTTTGTGCCAGCTTCTTACGATTCAGATAGTTATGTTGCATTTGACGTGCGAGAACTATCTTGTCATAAGCCATGGATTTGTTAGGAAACAGATTTTGTGCCTTTTCGAAAGTCATAATAGCCATATTGAAAAAGTTTTGGCCCAGCAGAGAGTCGCCCGTTTTGACAAAACGGTTATAAGCAATAAGCCGATCTTTCTCAACAGCCTGCTGACGATATATCTCTTTTATCCTGCCTAAAGCATAGCTATCACCTGAGATAATGGTGAGTGCTTTCTTGTAACTCTTCAGAGCCGGTATCAGCATACCTTTGTCATAATAATTATCGGCCTGGTCAATCACATCGTAATAAGCCTCCTCCCGACTTTCACCGGCTTTCAATACTTTGACAATATTGTTGATTTTCTTTGTGGCGTAAGGGTCATGCTCCCGATAGCGCAAGGCCATCTGGTAATAGGCTTTTGCATCAATATATTTTTTCTGTTTGAGCAGCTGGTTACCTCTTATGATGGCTTCCTGGTAAGTTTTTGCCTGCTGTGCCATAACGCCGGAAGTCATTAGCAAACCCAGGATCACGGAAAAAAAAAGCGAGAAAACAAACTTTCCGGTACGGCTCATGGTGTGCATGTGTTGTGGTATTCCTATTAACGTTATTTTGTATCAGATATTTTCTCTCGTTAACATTCCATCTTTGATAAAATATCGGCGGTCGGCCATGGCTGCAAGCGCTTTGTTATGGGTGACAATAACGAAAGTCTGTCCGAAATCGTTTCTCAAATCAAAAAAAAGCCGGTGTAAATCGTCCGATGCGGTAGAATCAAGGTTTCCTGAAGGTTCGTCGGCAAACACTACCGAAGGGTTATTCATAAGGGCCCGGGCAACGGCTATGCGTTGCTGCTCGCCTCCGGATAGTTCAGCAGGTTTATGCCCGGCACGCTCTTTCACATGAATAAAATCCAGCAATTCATAAGCTCTCATTTCGGCTTCTTTCCGGCTTTTCCCGGCAATAAAAGCGGGGATACAGATGTTCTCCAAAGCGGTAAATTCGGGTAGCAGATGGTGAAACTGAAAAACAAACCCGATTTTCCTGTTTCTGAACGCTGAAAGTTCCTTGTCTTTCAACTGACTGACTTCCACGCCATCAATGATAATCCGACCTCTGTCCTGCTTTTCGATAGTACCGAGGATTTGCAGCAACGTGGACTTGCCAGCACCGGAAGCACCGGCAATGGAGACAATCTCCTGTTCGTTCACTTGCAGGTCTACGCCTTTCAGCACTTCAACTTTTCCAAACGACTTATGAATGTTTTCTGCCACTACCATAATCAGCAAAGATATAAAATCAGATTAATTTTCGGCAATGGGGAGGTGTTTGGCTAAAGAATATTTATTGTATAAAAGGAAATTTAAATTTGTTCTACCTCGAATCCTGTGGATAGCATTAAAAAAAGTAAATTTCAAATGAGCACCAAACATTAAATTCAAATAAACCGAAACTTTGCAGTCATATTTTATTATGCTTTTAGGATAATTTTAAAGTGAGGAATTGAGATTTATCATCCGCACAAATCAATATTGAACTATTAAATTTCGGTATTCATATCCCAGTTTTCCAGTATTTCCTTTAACCGTTTAATATACATACCAGCCAGAGCGCCATCTACAATACGATGATCGTAGGCCAGCGAGAGAATCATAATATGCCTGATGGCAATCACATCGCCCTGAGATGTTTCCAGCACAACCGGCTTCTTGCGGATAGCGCCAACACCGAGAATAGCCACCTGCGGCTGATTGATGACCGGTGTGCCGGTAAGACTGTCAAATGAGCCGAAGTTAGTCAGGGTAAAAGTTCCGCCCTGAATTTCATCTGGGCTGAGCGCATTACTGCGTGCTTTGCCTGCCAGGTTATTTACCGATTTCACAATACCAAGCAGACTTTTTTCGTCCACATTTTTGAGTACCGGAACAATCAGGTTACCGTTGGGCAGAGCAGTAGCCATACCAATGTTAATATTTTTGCGGTAAATGATGTTGTATCCGTCAACCGATGCATTGATTTGAGGAAACTCACGAAGTGCTTTGGCCGCTGCATCAATAAAAATCGGGGTAAAAGTGATTTTTTCGCCATTACGTTGCAAAAAGCTGTTTTTCACCTTGTTACGCCAGTTTACAACATTGGTGACATCGGCATCAATAAACGAAGTAACATGTGCCGAAATTCGTTTCGACATTACCATGTGGTCTGCAATAAGCCGTCGCATGCGGTCCATTTCCACTACCTGATCACCTGCTTCGGTGTTCACCGGCGGAAGTTCCATTTTGGGCA
>CAYLSW010000284.1:0-2939 GCA_964386145.1 uncultured Lentimicrobiaceae bacterium
CTTTTGATGATTTGAAACTTGATTCGACCAACGCTTACTGGAACGGTTCCGATACGACCGGCGGCTTCCAAAGCGGTAGTGCTTACTTTTATAACAGCTACAACCAGACTTGGGGAAGTTGGAGCGGTTTTGCCTATTCCAATGTCAAAAATGACACCACGGCAGGTTACACCAACCAATATGCTGCCATTTCCACATCCGGAGTTTTTCATTCTTCCAAATATGCTGTTGTTAATGCTTCTTCTCCGGCCGGTTTGAAACTGAAAGGCAAGTTGGCAGGTTCGGTCCTGAAAGGGATGTATGTAACTAATTCAGCTTATGCCACACTTTCCATGGAAAACGGAGATGCTTTCGCCAAAAAATTCGGTGGCACCGTTGGTGCTGATCCCGATTGGTTTATGCTTACGATAAAAGGTTACAACCAGGGTGTTTACAGCGATTCGGTTAACTTCTATCTTGCCGATTACCGATTTCATACTGCCGACAGCGATTATATTGTAAAAACCTGGAAGTGGGTCAATTTACATACGCTGGGTGCCGTGGACAGTTTGACTTTTGTGTTGCACTCCAGCGATACAGGTGCTTACGGTATGAATACACCGGCTTATTTTTGTATGGATAACTTCAATGACACAGTCTATTCTCATTCTTCCGTTTCCACCTTTGATGATCTGAGCCTGGATCCTGAAAATGCTTACCGTAACGGCTCCGATTTGGCGGGTGGTTTCACCAGCGGGCATGCCTTTTTCTATAACAGTTACAACCAAAAATGGGGAAGCTGGAAAGGTTTTGCCTATTCGAATATGAAAAATGATACTACAGCCGGCTATACCAACCAGTACAGTGCCATTACGGCTGGCGGGGTGAATGGTTCCGATAATTATGGTGTGGCTTTTGCCGGAGCACCAGTCAGTGTTAAATTAGACAGTACCTTGGCCGGAAATGTGTTAGAAGGTGTGTTTGTAACCAATTCCACTTATGCTGCTCTTTCCATGGAAAACGGAGACGCTTATGCCAAAAAATTCGGAGGTGCTGATGGTACTGACCCCGACTGGTTTCTGCTTACAATAAAAGGTTATGAAAAGGGAGCTTATAACGACTCGGTGAATTTCTATCTTGCTGATTTCCGTTCGGATAATTCTGCCGACGACTACATTCTGAAGAGTTGGGCCTGGGTTGATTTGCAAAGCCTCGGCGCTGTGGACAGCCTTACTTTCGAACTGCATTCGAGCGATGTGGGCACTTATGGTATGAACACGCCGGCTTACTTCTGTCTGGATAATCTGAACGACATTACCAATGGTGTTCCCACTCTGTCTGCCGGCACCAGTGCTGTAGATGTGAAATTATATCCCAACCCGGCGGTTAACACGCTTCATGTAAAGGGAGTGAAAGATGCCCGGATAAACATTTACGATATCAGCGGACGCAAAGTGTATGAAACAAATGCAACCACAGAGACCATCAGCGTAAATGTATCCACTTATCCCAAAGGAATTTATCTGGTGCGTATTCAGAGAGGACTGGTTGTGGTAACCAAAAAGCTGATTAAAAAATAAACCATGAAGCGCCGTAAACTGTTGATATCTTTCTTTCTTGTTCTGTCTGCTGCGACAATGGCACAATATGCTCCGGCAGCAGGACAAGCGGGAACTACGGCTATCTACAAGGACAGCACAGCCTTTGCGGGCTGGGCTGTTTCCTGTAAAGTTACCCGCGGTTTTATCAACATCGCAGACACTACGGAGACTTACACGCAGGGCGACAGTACCTCGAATCGTGCTTTTTTCGGAACAGCGGAAAATGCCCTGGGGAAACCCGGTAGTGTGACGGATGTGGTGAGCCTTGGCGATGGCGGCGCTGCTGTTCTTACGTTTGCACATCCCATAACCAATGGCCAGGGACCCGATTTTGCCGTTTTTGAAAATGGTTTTCCCGCTCAAACACCGCCATACGGTGATTATCTTGAACTGGCTTTTGTGGAGGTGAGTACTAATGGAAAACGCTTTGTCCGGTTTCCGGCTGTCTCGCTGACGCAGGATACTGTGCAGATTGATGGCTTCGGGCAGCTGAATCCGGAGAAAATCCATAATCTGGCAGGGAAATATGTGGTGAACTACGGAACCCCTTTCGATCTAAAAGATATCGCCGACAGCACGGGTATCAATATTGACAGTATCAACTATGTACGCGTTGTGGATGTGGCAGGCGATATTGATACAGCGTATGCCCGTTACGACAGCAGGGGAAACATCATCAACGACCCGTGGCCATCGCCTTACTGGACAGGAGGCTTCGATTTGAATGCCGTGGGTGTGATTCACGAAATAAGGCAGCCGACAGGAGTGGCGTTGTGGCAAAATGATAAGTACGGGTTTCTGATTTATCCGAACCCTGCTGATAAACAGACCGCTATTGAGAGTAAGAATATTGGCTCCACGGTTTTCCGTTTTGCCGTTTATTCCCTTGGCGGAAAAATAATGACACGTGAAATTACAGCCGGGAAAGCCTTTTATTTAAACACATCCGGCTGGCCAAATGGAATATATGTTTTGAAAATTCAATCGGGGAATAAAACTGTTGTAAAAAAATTAATTATCACTCACTAAAAACACCGGGAATGAAGGCCTTTGCCCTTTTCTTTGGTTTGCTTTTAACGGTTAGCTTAAAGGCGCAAATGCTTCCGGATACTGTTTCTATCCCTGAGGTGGAGGTTCATGCTAAAATCGACATTTCGGATGCCGGCCTGGATAGCTATCCGGTGGACTCGCTGGTAATGTTGCGTGAGGCGGAAACTTCTTTGTCGGATTTACTGGCAGCACATACGTCCATTTTTATCAAAAGTGAAGGCAGGGGAGCACTGGCTACGGCCTCATTCAGAGGTACCGATGCTTCGCACACGAAGGTTTACTGGAACGGGATGAACATTCAGTCGCCCA
>CAYLSW010000285.1:0-2913 GCA_964386145.1 uncultured Lentimicrobiaceae bacterium
CAACCATGTCAAGAATTTGTCAGATAACAGGAAAAAAAGTGATTACCGGAAACAACGTTTCCCATTCACATATTAAAACCAAAAGAAAATTTCATCCCAACCTTCAAACCAAAAGATTTTATATTCCTGAAACCGAAAAATGGGTTACCCTGATGGTATCGGCTGCCGGAATAAGAACTATTAATAAAAAAGGTATTTTCAACGCTTTGAAAGATGCCGAAGAAAAAGGTTTTTATAAAGCCTGAGTCAAAAGATAAGATAAAAAAAGCTGCCGGCAATGCCGGCAGCTTTTTTTATCTTATCTTTTCTCCGAAATTTAAATTAATAGGATTCGTGAAGAATATCCTTCACCTTTTTCTCTAAGTTTTTGAAAACTTCTTTTTTATCTCCCTCGGCCCGGACGGAAAAATATTTTCCCTGGTTCCTATAATAGTCAATCACTGGATTGGTCTTCTCTTTGTACTGTTCCAATCGGTTTACAATCAATTCGGCACTCCTATCGTAAGGTCTGGCTTTTTCCGTATGGCTACGTGCAGAAAGCCTTTTTATTGCTTCCAGCGTTGAAATTTTCATATCAATCATAGCAGAAACTGACATGTTTACCCGCTGAAGTAATCCATCATGGATGTAAGCCTGAATAAGTGTTCGAGGAAAGCCCTTAAAAATAAAGCCGTTGGCATTTGGGTTTTCATTTATTTTGCGTTCGATAAGCTGAATGGGAATTTCGTCCGGTACAATCTCTCCCTTGTCCATGAATGGCTTGGCCAGTCTCCCTATTTCGGTGCCGTCTTTAATCTCCTGGCGCATCATCTTTCCGGTAGAGATATATACCAACCCGAATTCTTCGGCCAGCAGATTGCCTTGTGTTCCTTTTCCGGCACCCGGCTTTCCCAGTAACACAATGTTCGTTTGCGAAACCGACTTCGTCTGTTCAACGATATTGACAATATTTTTAAAAATTTCATCAATTTCTCCCACTCCGTTCAGGGGATAATATTTATGTTTTTTGGCATAAAATTCGGCTACCGGTTTTGTTTTATTCTCGTATTCTTTTAACCTGTTTTTGATGACTTCGAGGTTGTCATCTGCACGACCGGAAACTGCAGAACGCAGTATAAGCCTTTCAATCAGTTCCTCCTCAGGAACCTCCAGGCTAATCATACAGTTTAGCGAGGTGTTAAGTTTTAGCATAAGGCCTTCCAGAACGTAAGCCTGAACAGTTGTCCGCGGAAAGCCATCAAACAAAATGCCCCTTGAGTTCGGATTGGTTTTGATTTTTTTCTCAATGAGTTGGATTATCAATTCGTCATCTACCAGGCCACCTTGTTCGATAATAGATTTTGCTTTCATTCCTAAATCGGAGCCTTCCTCAATTTCTGTCCGCAGCATGTCTCCCGTGGAGATGTAGGTCAGGTTGTATTTTTCGAGAAGTTTTTTTGATTGGGTTCCTTTGCCAGCTCCGGGAGGGCCAAAAAGTGCAATATTTAACATGATTTTTAGGTTTTAGGTTATTGAATGATCTTATAAATATCTTTCAGGTTGCGTGCCTGGCCATTGTAGTCAAGGCCGTAGCCGATGATAAAATCATTGGGGATTTCCAATCCGATATAATCAATTTTAAAATGTTTCCGGTACGAATTGGGTTTAAAAAGAAGCGTAGCTATACGCAGTTCTTTTATTTTCTTATCACTCAGGTATTCCAGTACTTTTTCCATGCTGATCCCCGTGTCAACAATGTCTTCAACCAAAACTACCGTACGTCCTTCGAGGGATTCATCAAGCCCGATAAGCTGACGCACCTGGCCGGTGGACTGCGTTCCCGCATAGGAAACAAATTTGATAAATGATATTTCTGCCGGGAAATGCAGCTTTTTAAACAGGTCGCCTGCAAACATAAATGCGCCGTTAAGAATCACCAGAAACAATGGATTTGTGCCGGCCAAATCACGTTCCAGTTCAATAACCATTTTGTCTATGGAAGCGATTATTTTTTCATGAGAAATGTACGGTTCAAAAACCTTGTCGAGTACTTTAATTGTTGCCATTGTAAATAATAAATTTATAATAGCTTACAAAGATAATATTTCACGGTCATTTTTTACTTTCCCACGTGAAAATATTTTCCTGACTGCACTTAGCCACATCTTCAAAGTCCTCAGCCGCCTGCCTCTGGTGTTTACGCTTGAAGTTGAGCAAACGGTCTGAGTCATGCCCTACCCCATGTTTCCGCTATTCCTGCCTGAAGGTCGTACCCTGAAATCTTCCAGCTGGGTGTACGCAGCAAGTCTTACATTGGGGAAATGTATTAATTTTGTAAAAAAACAAAAGCTCATGAAGCCACGTGTAAGTATTATTATGGGAAGTACTTCCGATTTGAAAATCATGGAAAAAGCGGCCCTGTTTTTGGAAGGGATGGAGATTCCTTTCGAGATGCATGCCCTCTCGGCTCACCGTACACCGGAAGCAGTGGAGGAATTTGCTAAAAATGCAGAAATGAGGGGGTTGCAAGTGATTATTGCCGGAGCCGGTATGGCTGCTCATCTGCCCGGCGTTATTGCTGCTTCAACTACACTTCCCGTGATTGGCGTTCCTGTCAGCGCCACACTGGAGGGGATGGATGCCCTGCTAGCCATCGTACAGATGCCTCCCGGAATTCCCGTGGCTACGGTGGGCATAAACAATGCGCTCAATGCTGCTATTCTTGCTGCACAAATGCTCGCTGTGGAGGATGCCGCAATCGGTGGAAGGCTTATGGCCTACAAGGAAAATTTGAAACTAAAAATCGAAAAAGCCAACGCCGAACTAAAGATGTTGAAATATAGTTTTAAAACTAATTAGTCCGTGTGATATTAGACATCTTAATCTGTGTGAAATGAATACAATGACCGCGCGGTAATCATTCTGTATTGGGCA
>CAYLSW010000286.1:0-2899 GCA_964386145.1 uncultured Lentimicrobiaceae bacterium
AAAATAGTGTGTAACGCGGTTTTACGGGTTGTGTTACCTTGCCCGGCATGCTTACATATCCATTCAAATGCTGTCAAAACCAGTCAGCCCCTCATGTCAAAGAACTTTCTCAAAACGGGATGGCAAAAGTAATAAAATTGTTTATTCGTCCTGCAATGTATTTACAATATTTATGCCAGCATGAGAGCTTTGTCATTAGAAGTTCAAAAAAGTCAATGGAAGCAGAGCAAAGTTTCTGATAGTGGAGGATATTCCGCTTGTTTTTGGAGCCATGGCCCAATAGCGGTGTACCTGGTTTTTCCGCTTACAGCATCAACGGTTTCACGTATGCTTCGATATCACTTTTGGTGATTTCTTTGTCGCATAGGATGAGTAGTCGTTCCACCACATTGTGTAGTTCTCTTACGTTGCCTGTCCACCGGAAGGTTTGTAGCATTTTTATGGCTTCATCAGTGATCTTTTTGTTGGGCTTTCCCTGAGACAATGATAATTCACTGATAAAGTGCTGAACCAGAAGTGGTATGTCATCGATACGTTCACGTAGCGGCGGCACCTGCATAACAATGACACTCAGTCGGTGATAAAGATCTTCACGGAAGTTTACCTTTTTAATCTCTGCAGGCAGGTTTTTATTGGTTGCTGCCAAAACACGTACATCCACTATAATTTCTTTTTCTCCACCCACACGCGTGATCTTGTTTTCCTGCAACGCTCTTAAAACTTTGGCCTGTGCCGACAAACTCATATCACCTATTTCGTCCAAAAAAAGGGTTCCGCCATGAGCCAATTCAAAATCACCACGCCGCTGTTTTATTGCTGAGGTGAAAGAGCCTTTTTCATGTCCAAAAAGTTGACTCTCAATAAGTTCGGACGGGATAGCAGCACAATTAACCTCAAGGAATGGCAATTTTGCCCTGTTGCTTTGTTCGTGAATTTGCCGTGCCACCAGCTCTTTGCCCGTACCGTTTTCTCCGGAAATCAGCACTCGTGCATTGGTAGGAGCCACACGGGTGATCATCTCTTTTAATTGTACTATGGCAGGCGAATTGCCAATGATCTCGTATTTTTTCTCAATCTCCTTTTTTAGTGTTTTTGTCTGGTTTACCAACACTTTTTTGTCAATGGCATTGCGCAGGGTTATGAGCAGGCGGTTTAGGTCGGGAGGTTTCACTATAAAATCATAGGCCCCTTTCTTGATGGCTTCCACTGCCGTCTCGATGGTGCCGTGACCTGATATCATGATGACCGGACAATCGGTGAACTTTTGCAAGGCATCCAAGACTTCTATACCATCCATCCCGGGCATTTTAATGTCAAGCAAAATGACATCATAAGCAGCGGCTTTGGCCAGTTCCAGTCCGACTATGCCGTTGGCAGCAAGGCTCACTTCATATTTTTCAAACTCCAGAATCTCTTTGAGCGTCCGTCTGATGCTGCTTTCATCATCAATGACCAATATTCTTGCCATGGCTTATTTTTTTCAAAATTAATCATTCTTTGCGTTATTGAGGATATACGGTGGCATTGTCTGCTGCTTTTTTTTACATTCGCAAAAAACTAAGATAATATGACAAAATATTCATTTCAGGATCAGGTGGTTATTATTACCGGTGCTTCTGCCGGTATAGGTAAAGAACTGGCGTTGCAGCTGGCGGCAAGAGGTGCCTCGTTGGCTATCGGGGCGCGAAACCTGGAGAAATTAGAGGCAGTTGCCGAAAGCTGCCGGCAAAAAGGTGGAAAGGCATTGGCCGTTCGGTTGGATGTATCCGATAAGGACAGTTGCCGGTCCTTCATTGAAAAGACGGTGGAAGAGTTCGATGGAATTGATATGTTGGTCAACAATGCAGGAATTTCCATGTGGGCTTATTTTGAAGATTTTACTGATTTGACACCGTTTGAGCAGCTCATGCAGGTGAACTATTTCGGGAGCCTTTATTGTACCTCTTATGCTTTGCCTTACCTGAAGAAAACCAAAGGCCGCCTGGTGGGTATTTCCAGCCTGGCTGGAAAAACCGGTGTTCCTACGCGTAGCGGCTATGTAGCGAGCAAACACGCTGTGGCAGGATTCTTCGATACGCTGCGTATTGAGCTGAAAGATACCGGTGTGAGTGTAACGATGGTTTATCCCGGTTTTGTTGCTACCGATGTTCGTAAGAATGCCATGGGGAGTAATGGTAGGTCATTGGGCAAAAGCCCGTTGGATGAAACAGGAACCATGACTGTTGAAAAATGTGTTGCCCTGATGATTCCGGCTATTATCAAACGCAAACGCGAACTGGTGATGACACTGAAGGGCAAACTCGGCCTCTGGCTGAAACTGATAGCACCTGGATTGGTGGACAGCATTGCCTTAAAGGCAGTGTCGAATTAGAAATCAAATATAAAAAGGGCGGATAAAGTATAATAATTTCCGCCTTTCCCAAATAATATTTCGTTTTATGGTTTTATTGAAATGTCATCAATAGAACTGAAATTACCGTAATACACAAAATTAATCTACTGACCAATAGTTAGTTTGTAGTTTACAGTAAAATCCATGAAGCCGTAAAAGGAAAATCATCCGGAATAGAATCTTCTACCGGCGTTTAATTGTTTTTTACTTTGTGTGAAGGTTGTTTCCGGCTATTTCGGGCAAACATATTTCCGGTCAGGACAAAAAGCAGGACAACAAAAGAAAAATGAATCATTTCATAAGCAAGACTCTGCTAATGATTCACTCCCGTAAAACCGGCAGAGCCGCAAAAGTTTGAATAACAAAAGGCTATATTTATTATAAAATGCTTCTTTTTATCTGATTATCAGATAGAAAGAAGCATTTGCAAAAAATAATTTTCAACTGGTTTTAAGCTAAGGGATTGTTATGAAATAACCTATCCGTTTCGACTCGTTCTTTTGCCCT
>CAYLSW010000287.1:0-2881 GCA_964386145.1 uncultured Lentimicrobiaceae bacterium
CGCCGGAGCGGAAGTTCATGTGTTCGCCTTCCGGGAGTTTTACCACAAACTCTTTAATAAAAGTGGCCACATTATGGTTTGACACCACTTCACATTCCCATTTTTTGATACCGAAAATTTCTGGAGCTACAGCAATTTCCATGTCTTCTCTTACCTTCACCTGGCATCCTAACCGCCAGTTTTGCATCTGTTCTTTGCGTGTGAAAAAGCCTTTTTCCGTAGGCAGGATGCTTCCTGCTCCCGAATTGACCTGCACCTTGCACATGCCGCATGTCCCGCCACCGCCACAGGCTGAAGGCAGGAAAATTTTCTCATTAGCAAGGGTTGACAGCAGGGTGGAACCGGGATTGGTTTCTACCTCTTTTTCATCATTAATTCTGATTTTCACCTTCCCTTGTGGCATTAGCCTGGCTTGCGCAATACTTAAAACAGCCACTAAAAGCATAATAATAATCAAAAAAATGGCGATACTTAGCAGAACGATAGTGCCGGTACCTATTAACAATATGGTCATCTTTTCTATTCTTTTTATAATTTAATTCCCATAAAACTCATAAAGGCAATACTCATAAGTCCGGTTAAGATAAATGTAATTCCTATTCCCCGTAAGGCTGGCGGAACTTTTGAGTAGCGAATTTTTTCACGGATAGCCGCAATAGCTACAATGGCGAGAAACCAACCGACACCCGATCCGACACCAAAAGCGGTAGCTTGCCCGAGACTTTGATAATCGCGTTGCTGCATAAACAAAGCGCCGCCGAGAATAGCGCAGTTTACGGCAATCAGCGGAAGAAAAATCCCCAGTGAATTATACAGTGATGGCGAGAATTTTTCTACTACCATTTCCACCAATTGAACGATGGCTGCAATGATAGCAATAAAGATGATGAAACTTAAGAAACTCAGATCCACTTTGGCGAATGCCGGGTCGAGCCACGCCAGCGCCCCTGGCTTCAAAACATACACATTCAGCAGATAGTTTACCGGTACGGTGATGCCTAATACAAAAATGACGGCGGCGCCGAGTCCTACGGAAGTACTCACGGTTTTGGAAACAGCGAGGTATGAACACATGCCGAGGAAATAGGCAAATATCATGTTGTCAATAAAGATTGACTTGACAAAAATGTTAATTATTTCATGCATAATCTGATACTTTAAGGTTTTGGCTATTTCTCAATGAGTGCTTTGTTATAATTACGTTGTACCCAGATGATAACACCAATGGTAATCAGTGCCATAGGGGGCAAAATCATCATTCCGTTATTCACATAGCCCGCGTTGTAAAGGCTTTGAGGGATCACCTGAAAGTTGAAAAGAGTCCCTGAACCGAGCAACTCCCTAAAAAAGGCTACGGTGATAAGGATGAGGCCATAGCCCATTCCATTTCCAATACCATCCAAAAAGGATGACCAGGGTTTATTTGCCATGGCAAAAGCTTCCAGCCGCCCCATAATGATACAGTTGGTAATAATCAAGCCTACATATACGGAAAGTTGTTTACTTACATCAAACAGGAAAGCTTTCAACAACTGATCCACGAGGATAACCAGTGTGGCAACAATAACGAGTTGGACAATAATCCGTATTCTTGGTGGAATTCCATTACGTAAAAAGGACACCACAAGATTGGAGAAAGCTGTAACGACCATCAGAGCCAGGGCCATCACAATAGCAGGTTTCAGCTTAACTGTTACCGCAAGAGCGGAACAAATACCTAGAATCTGAACTGTAATCGGGTTGTTCATATTGAGCGGCCCGGTAATCAGTTTCACGTTTTTGGGAGAGAATATAGGTTCCCGTTCTGTTTTTTCTATGCTCATAGTTGAAATCTTATCTGTGTTTCTTTATAAAAGGTAAATAACTTTTCAAGACATTACGCAACATAGCATCCACCCCATTGCTGGTAAGCGTGCCACCCGAAATGGCGTCCACACCGTGAATTCGTTGAGAGGGTTCCATCTTTCGTATTCCTCCTTTTACCACGTCTATGGAAGTAAATTGGCCATTGTTATCAAAAATAGTTTTACCCACAAATTGCTTTTGAAATTTGGGTTTTGCAATTTCGCCTCCCAGGCCGGGGGTTTCTGATTCGTCATCAAAAAACACACCTACTACGGTTTTAAAATTAGAAGTGAGGGCTATGTTCCCCCATATTGGTCCCCACAATCCGGTACCCCGCATGGGAATGATATAAATTTTTTGGCCATCTTTATTGGCAATGTACAGTGGAAGTTTGTAAGGCTTGTTATGGGCTTTGTCGTAATACTCCTTTTTCAAATTCAATTTAAAGGCCGGGGCATTCTCTTTGGGCGATTTGGTGTAAGTATTTACCACATTCCCCTGAGGGTCAAGAATTAACTCTTTAACTATATACTTGTTAAAAAGTGGGATGGCATTGCTGGCACTGGCTTCCGTAACCTGAGCTGATGTCAGAATACCGCGCATTTTTTCAATGGCCAGGTTTCGTTCCTGAAATGGTTTCAGCAGCATGGCAGCGAGTGAAAGCAGGGCTGCTGCCACAATGACCAGAATAGCTGCGTATGTGAATATATATCGGTTTGTGTACATAATCCCTTTGTTTTCTTATTCTGCGAGCACTACTTTGGCTCTTTTTAAACGTTTCTTAATATTCGACTGCACAACGATGTGGTCAATCAAAGGTGCAAACACATTCATAAGGAGGATAGCCAGCATCATTCCCTCCGGATATGCCGGATTGAAAACCCTGATTAAAATGGCCATCATCCCAATAAGGAAACCGTAATAGTACTTACCTTTAGTAGTTTGCGCCGAAGTTACCGGATCGGTTGCCATAAAGACTGCCCCAAAGGCAAAGCCACCCATAATCATGTGCTCCCAGGCCGGTAGTTCCATGTAC
>CAYLSW010000288.1:0-2849 GCA_964386145.1 uncultured Lentimicrobiaceae bacterium
AACTTTTTGAGCGTATCCGCCAACAGGGATTTCTGCGCGTACGTGTGGATGGCGACATCCAGGAATTGGCGTTTGGAATGCAGCTCGACCGTTATAAAGTACATGATATTGAAGCTGTCGTAGATCGTTTTCCGGTAAAACAAGGTGTTGAGAGTCGCCTGAAAAAGAGCCTTGAAACAGCCATGCGACAGGGAAAGGGGGTCGTGATGGTGCTGGATGAAACAAACGATGAAGTCCGGCACTACAGCAAAAAGATGATGTGTCCCACCACGGGTATTGCTTACGATGAACCGGAACCCAACCTTTTTTCTTTTAATTCTCCCTACGGTGCCTGCCCGCGTTGCAACGGCCTGGGTGCTGTCAATGATATTGATCTTGAAAAAGTTTTTCCTGATAAAAGTCTCTCCATAAAAAAGGGAGGCATTGCCCCGCTGGGTGAATATAAAAGCACCTGGGTTTTCAATCAGATAGAGACCATCGGGCTGAAATACGGGTTTACGCTGAACATGCCCATCAAAGATATCCCGGTCAAAGCCATCGAGGTGATTTTGCACGGCTCCAACGAAACAGTAGAGGTCAAAAAAGAGTATCTTGGAATCACCTCTTCCTATTCGCTTACCTATGAGGGATTGTTAAGTTACATTACCAGTTCACATGCTGAAGGGGCCTCTCAAATGTCCAAAAAGTGGGCTGGGCGTTTTATGAATAAACATAGCTGCCCTGAATGTGGCGGTTCGCGGCTGAAAAAGCAGGCGCTTTATTTCAAAATTGACGGGAAAAATATTGCAGAGTTGGCCAATATGGATCTTACCGAGTTGAAGCAATGGCTGACCGGACTGGAAGAACGGTTGAGTAAACGGCAACAACATATTGCCCGTGAGATTTTGCGTGAGATCCGGGTGCGCCTGAACTTTTTACTTGAGGTGGGTATTGACTATGTGAGCCTGAACCGGCCTGCCAGAACATTGTCCGGAGGTGAGTCGCAACGGATCAGACTTGCGACACAAATCGGCTCGCGCCTCACGGGCGTCATGTACATTTTGGACGAACCCAGTATTGGGCTGCATCAGCGTGATAATCACAAACTTATCGAGTCATTAAAAGAATTACGTGATATTGGCAACACGATTATTGTGGTGGAACACGACAAGGACACCATCCTGTCGGCTGACCATCTGGTGGAGATTGGTCCGGGGGCCGGTAGGCTGGGTGGCGAGGTTGTGGCACAGGGTACTCCGGCTGAAATCCTCAAGCTGAATACGCTGACCAGCCAGTATCTGAATGGGAAGAAGTTTATCCCCTTTTTGAAAAACCGGCGTCAGGGAAGTGGGAAATTTATCACCCTGAAAGGAGCCGGAGGTAACAACCTGAAAAATATAGATGTACGTTTTCCACTGGGGAAGTTTATCTGTGTTACCGGCGTTTCTGGAAGCGGAAAGTCCACGCTGGTAAACGATACGCTATATCCTGTACTGAATCATTATTTTTTTCATGCCCTGAGAGAGCCTCTGCCTTATGGTTCCATCGAAGGGCTGGAAAATATTGATAAAGTTATTCAGATTGACCAGTCGCCCATCGGACGGACACCACGCTCCAACCCGGCTACTTATACCAAAGTTTTCGACGAAATAAGAAAGTTGTACGGTCAGTTGCCTGAGGCCAAAATAAGAGGATACAAACCCGGCCGCTTCTCTTTCAACGTGAAAGG
Organism: uncultured Lentimicrobiaceae bacterium; assembly: GCA_964386145.1. Classification (GTDB taxonomy): domain Bacteria; phylum Bacteroidota; class Bacteroidia; order Bacteroidales; family F082; genus Sulfidibacterium. Next base: position 1,709 of record CAYLSW010000288.1, read on the forward strand.
CGGACGTTGTGAGACATGCAAAGGTGCCGGTGTTCGCGTTATCGAAATGAATTTTCTGCCTGATGTGTATGTTTTGTGCGAAGCCTGCCAGGGAAAACGTTACAACCGCGAAACATTGGAAGTAAGATACAAAGGGAAATCCATAAATGATGTACTAAACATGACTATCCGGCTGGCTGTGGACTTCTTTGCCAACGTGCCTCCGATAGTTCATAAATTGCAGATGCTGAAAGATGTGGGGCTGGGCTATCTTACACTGGGACAATCCTCTACGACCATTTCGGGCGGCGAAGCGCAAAGGGTAAAACTGGCCACCGAACTGTCTAAAAAAGATACAGGTAAAACACTGTATATTTTGGATGAGCCGACTACCGGTTTACATTTTGAGGATGTGAAAGTGCTACTTGACGTACTGAATAAGCTGGTGGACAAAGGGAACACGGTTTTGGTCATTGAGCACAACATGGAAGTGATAAAGGTGGCAGACCATGTTATTGATTTGGGTCCCGAAGGCGGGCACCGCGGAGGAGAGGTGGTTTGTGAAGGAACACCGGAAGAGATTGCCCGTGTTAAAGAAAGTTTGACGGCGAAATATCTGAAAGAAGAACTAAAAAACAAGTAGCTGTTTGTAGCTGTTTGGTCGCGGATGTGGCTTGTGTTAAAGTGTTTTTCTAACTTATTGTTATGATGAAAAATTGCCTTCTTTTGCCCGTTGCTTTACTGTTATCCTGAAAAAATGACTGACTGTACGGCTTTGCGCTTCACTCCATTCCTGTTACGGCAGGAAAAACGGAAGTGTCTTGAAACGCTTGCTCTCAAAACGGTCGTAATTAAATGGATGCATAATGCTAACACCCCTTATTATAATATTTGGTTATGCCTGATAAAGAAATAACATAGGAGTCTTGTTTTTTTCTGCCTTACATTTGCCGCCAAAATAATAAGAGAGAATAATCCTTTTTTTTGTAAATAATCAGAATATGGTTCAGGAGGTCAAAGAAATCAATGCGGCTGCTGCATACGAGAGAATCCAAAAGGGTGCTTTGTTACTGGATATTCGCGAATTGGAAGAAATCGAAATGTTAACTTTCGATATGGAAGAGCAAATAATTATTCCACAGAGCGAATTTACTTTACGGTT
>CAYLSW010000289.1:0-2833 GCA_964386145.1 uncultured Lentimicrobiaceae bacterium
CCAAATCACCCCCCACTTCAGATGACTACATAAGATTTAGTTAAGTTGCAACAATACAAATAAAATATAATCATTATATGAGAGATGTCAATAGGGTAATAAGTTATATTAAAATGTATATTTTCGGGCTTGAATTGTCCGTTTTTAAAGATAAGCGGTAATATGTTGGCTATTAACGGAAATTAAACTGAAAAAATCTTTTTTAGTTTATGATATTGACGCCTACTAACCGGCAGCAAATCATGATTGAAAATGAGCTCTGCAACAAAGGTATTGTCTCTAATCTTTTTTATACTTTTTATATATTTTAGTGCCACAATACAGCATCTGTGAATTCTTAAAAAACCGTCTAAACTAAGTCTGTTCTCCAATTTGTTTAATGTCAGGTTAACTCTATATGAGTTATTTTTCGTATCTTTTATTAAACTGCTCCCTCTATCCGAACGGATATAAACAACCTTATTTACGTCTACAAGCTCAATTCTATTTTTCTTACCTATTACCGGAATCTTTTCCATCTTTTGTGTCACATGGTTAATTGTAACTGATGAAATATCAAAGAATGATAGAATAAATCCGGCAAATTCATTTTTTTTGTCTATTGCTTTGTCGATCCTCACAAGATACATAATTGTTTTATCTTTTTCGTTGATTAATTTAATAAATGGTAGATCACTATAACGACGTTTATCTGATTTTTTGTAAATTTGGTTAATCTTGGTTCTTGCGTATTTGCTATGAATTATGCTAATGTCTTTGCCATAAAAGGATCCAGGCTTGCCATGAAAAAGCTTCTCTATTGCATAGTGATTTGCATAGATAAGATTCATTCCCTTATCTACAAAAATAAGGGCAATGTCTATCTTTTTTAAGAATTTTTCTAAATCCTTCTCTTTCATTATATTTATCTATTGTATCTTACAAAAAAGGATAATGCAAATCCCGTTTCATATCTTGTCCATAGTGAGACCACTGCATAATCAACCCACTCCCCTTGTATCCAATTTGTCAGCTTCAAAGAATATCTGCCCCCTATAGCAAGGCTATTTTCTTGAACTTAACCTCTGAGTTTAGATGAGTTCGTATCTTTATTCTCCATATTCATTGATTGTTCAGTTAGAGCTTGTTTTTTACTTTTGTATTGCCGCTTACAATCAAGGTTGCATCTACCAATATTGATTTAACCCTCCTTAGCCATATAACCACAACCGGTAAGCTGCTTATTTACGGCGGAAAACAGTTTAACGTAATAGATTATTTTTAATTAAGGAGTTTCTGAATCTGCATATAGTTGTGTCGTCGGGTACGTCGCCTTCCACGCATGATCTTAACAAACTCCATAAACAGCAGATTCACGAGAAGTGATTTTTCTACCGCCTTATAGCTCAGATTATACTGTTTTTGTAAAAGCTGTTTTGAACATCATAACATTGTCGCATGCTTTAACTTGCGCATATGTTCTTAGTTCCGATTCCATTCTTATTCAGTATCGGTTTTAATTTTGGTAATGTCAACCTAAAAATGACCACCTGTGATAACCCAAATTTGACCACCCCAAGCTTTGGTTAAAAAATGGTGGTTCCATCCCCGGCCGATAATGGAGGGTCACGTAGGACGACCGTAATTACCGACTGGGGGCTGGGGAAACCACCACCTGATTTGCGTTTCTGTTACATTGTCACGAATACCGATTAATCAGATCCATTGCCCTCCCTTGGTTGCTGCTGTTCTCCACACTCAGCCGTTACCGCTTCCCCTTCGGCAAGGACTACAGGCTGTTTTTCCACTCTTCTCCCCTTTTATGGAGTGCCTGCCCTCAAGACTCTGCTTCAGACGGTAACTCTGCCAAGGGCAGTTGATTATCCCGGCCTTGTGGGTAAGCCGGTCCAGAAGAGCTGCGGTCATGGTCTGATCACCAAAAACACGTGTCCAGTCGGCAAAGCCGAGGTTGACGGTAATCATCACCGAGCCCTTTTCATAACGTTCGGCAAGGACCTGGAAGAGCAACTCTGCTCCTTCTTTGGAAAAGGGGATGTACCCCAGCTCATCAAGAATCAGCAAATCATAATGGCTGTAACGTTTAAGCAACCGTTGTAAGTCTCGTTCTTTCCTGGCCTCAATGAGTTCATTGACCAGGCCGTAACAGCTAACACAAGCGGGTTCGGTAATTATTTTTGCAGGCTTCCAACCCAAGAGCCGTGGCCATATGGGTTTTCCCTGTCCCGCTTTTCCCAAGGAAAATAACATTCCGGTGTTCCCGAATGTACTCGCAGGTAATAAGTTCCCGGAACTGTCTGATGTCCAGTTCCGGCACTGCGGACAGGTCAAAGGTCTCCAACGGTTTGAGTAGTGGAAACCGGGCTTCACGGATTCTGCGCTGCAAACGGTTGGCAGCACGGGATTCTATCTCCATACGGGTCATCTCGATGAGTAGCTCATCATATCCTATACCTGACTCCCTGGCCTGTCGCAAGCTGGTCTCCAGCCCGCGAGCCATGGCCGACAGCTTCAGGTCTTTCATATTAGTCTTGAGCTCAACAGGGACGTCTCGTTCATTGCACACCTCCCAACTGCCCATATTGACTGATGTCGGCTGGAGCAATGCTTGTCCAGCCCGGCAAAGGTGCGGTTGTTCCCTGATCTTCATTGGTGTAAATGAGCAGGTGATGAACACCCTCACTTGAGCTGAGGCCATGTTCCAGTGCCAGTTCCACGGCCGCTTCAACTTCAGTGCCCTTATAACGGCGGTGCAGCATCAGAACCGTTATGAAGTCCTTGATTCCCCGCGTTTCACCTTGGGACTGTTGAAATCGCTTTAGAAGGCTCTCATAAC
>CAYLSW010000290.1:0-2805 GCA_964386145.1 uncultured Lentimicrobiaceae bacterium
TTGCGAATAACCACTGTTTACCCCGTGAAATAGCAAAGCTAATATTTCACAGGGTAAATTTAAAACTTTTGCAACGAAGAAAAAGCACAAAAGAACAAGCCGAAACGGTCAGGTTATTTTGTTACAATCCCTTAGCAATTTTTCAAGACTGAGCATGAACCAAAAGCACTCACCTTATATTTTCAAGATGGCTACCAATTGAGAAAATGAACTTCAAACCCGGTAGCTTTATAAGATTCAATCATTTGCATCCGCGATGCTGCCGCCTCTTTTTCGGTTACAAAAGCATTGGAAGTACGGTGTCCACTGTCCGCTTTTCCCCAGTTGGGAACCCTCTTAATAAGCAAAGCATTGAATTTATAATTTAAGCTATAAGCTGAGTTCTCTTTATGTACATTACTGATATACAAATGATACTTTGCGTTGTTGCCACCAGTAGGGTCACAGTAACAGGAAGAAAAGACATAATAATAGTAAGGAGCGTGGTTGTAAGTTGGGATAGGTTGCAGAGGGTTAGTATTGACAGTTTCCTCTGTTTTAGGATTCAGATTATTTCGATAAACCTGAGCGATAAAATTGTAGCAAACCGTTATGCCGGCAACCAGCAAATCCATATCGCCATCGTGGTCAAAATCGCCCCAGAGTGCTTTACCACTGCTGACACCGGGGATACCGGTAACAATTCTTTTAAAATCAAAATTCGATTTATTTTCATAAACTTCTGTATAGGGTCTTTCCATAGATTCGCCGGTCATAACAATGTCGGGGTCACCATCATGGTCATAATCAGCCACGTCGATGCTACACGATTTCAGAGAACGAATGGAAACAGGTATATTGACAAAAACCCCGTTTTCGTTAGAATAAATCCGGCAGTCAGGAAAACCATCCGCATCTTCGCCACTGATGATAAAGTCGAGGTCGCCATCGCCATCAAAGTCAGCCCATTGTGCATCACTGTTTTGAAGTTGAACAAAATGCTGTTTCAACAGATAATATTTTCCCTTTTCATTTATGTAAACAGCCGTAAACGGTCCTTTGCCATTGTTACCGGTAATAAGAATGTCCGGGTCGCCATCGTGGTCAAAATCGCCCCATCGGGCAACACCGTTATAAACACCCGGCACCTGAATGGGATATTTGACAAAGACGCCGTTATCATTCCGGTAGATAGCGGTAATCGGCTTGTTATCCTCCCGTTTTCCGGTAACGAGGATATCCAGATTGCCATCATGGTCAAAGTAGCCCCACTCCACCGAGCCATCCGTCAAGGGCGTGAACGCTTGGGGAACAAGGGTAAAATGCCTGTGGCCATCATTACGATAAAGATACATTACAGGCTGGTTAAGCACGTTAAGGCCGGTCATCACAATATCCTGATCGCCATCCTTATCGTAATCGGCAGCCGCGGCATCTCCCCGATACAAAGCCGGAAAGGGAGAATGTAGCAGTACAAACCGCTGATGTCGTTGCACCGCAGCGCCAAGTTGTGATATAACAAAATGCTTGTCATTCACATAGTAATCCCCATCAAGGAAGACATCCGGACGATTGTTGTTGTGCACGTCTATCCAGCTCATCACCGGTTGCATTACCCCTTTAAGTCCGCTGTGTATTTTTGTAAAAACCTGGGCATTCACAGCCATGGAAGCCATAATGAACCATAAAAGGAAGAAGTATTTTTTGTTCATAAGTCAGCGGTCTGTTTCAACCAATAAAAATAAACAATATATTTGAATGACGAAAAGTTTGGGTTGTGAAATCTTTCTCTCCCAATTCTTCATACTAAAAGCCGGGTAAGTTCCAAAATTTTACTATTTTAGTCCGCGTAAAGTACTTTTTTATGAAAAGAATACTGGCTATTCCATTGATTTTATTGATTATAACTGTGAGTTGCATAAATCCGTTTGGTTCTGGTAAGGGAAGAAAAAAGATGCAATATAAGAAAACCGATTTACTGGATTCCATCCTGACTCGAAAAAAAATCATTGCACTTACCGATTACAGCCCCAATACTTTTTTTATTTATCGTGGAGAACGCATGGGTTATCAGTATGAACTACTGCAGGCATTTGCAAAGTATCTCGGAGTTTCGGTGGATTTGCGCATCGAGACAAATCTGGACAGCAGTTTTCTATGCCTGCAGCAAGGCAGGGCGGATGTGCTGGCTATGGGGCTGACCGTAACCAGGAATCGCACCAAATTCCTTCTGTTTAGCGAACCACTTTTTTACACCCGCCAGGTATTGGTACAACGAAAGCCCGACAATTATCAGAAGATGGCTACCGCAGATGAGATTGATGCTCATCTCATCCGGAACCTTATCAACCTTGGTGGTGTTACCATTCATATCCTTAAAGGGTCTGTCTATTATCAGCAACTGCTTAATCTCGAAAACAGTATTGGTGACACTATACACATAGTCCAGGACACGTTGAGTTCGGAAACACTGATCCAGGAGGTGGCCCGACATAAAATTGATTATACGGTTGCAGATGAAATTGTGGCCCGCAATTCGGCTAAAATTTATCCTAATATAGATGTAAAAACACCAGTAAGTTTTGAACAGAAAATTGCCTGGGCTGTCCGAAAAGACCAAAGACATTTGGTTGACACACTTGATGCATGGCTTAGGCAATTTAATAAAACGCTGCAATCGAGGTTGTTGTACAATAAATACTTCAAGAATATGCGAGTAAAACGCCTTGTAAAGAGCGCATATTATTCTTACACGGGCGGAAAATTGTCGCCTTATGATAGTTTAATAAAAAAGGCGGCCAAAAGGTTGAAATGGGACTGGCGGTT
>CAYLSW010000291.1:0-2800 GCA_964386145.1 uncultured Lentimicrobiaceae bacterium
AGGATTATCATAAATAATTATAGCCGACAATCACAGAAATCAGCAAACTCCTGATTAATTTCTTGAAATTAAAAATAGCACTTCCTTGCATCAATGCGCTCATCCCCAATATCTTACCGCAAGGTGCATACACATATCTATTTTTACGGAATATAAATTAGCCTATTATTGTTAATTTTTTAACTGCAATTGATATTAATATAACAAACGATGTTACTTTTGCCAAACTATTTCTATAGGATTAATATTTTAAAATGGTTAAGATGAAATATATTAAATGGTTTACCGCTCTCGCAATTCTGTTAATCATCAGTTATCAGGTTAACGGACAAACTTTTACAAAATATGCTGCAAATGATTCCAGCGAGGTATTTATTAGTGGAACCTCCACCTTACACAATTGGAAAGAGAACCTGGAAAAGTTTACAGTTACAGTTTTGGTTGAAGAAAGCAATACCCGGGACATTGTATTTAAAAACATTCGGTTTTCAGCATTGGTTGGAGATTTAAAAAGTGAGGCTACCCTTATGGACACAAAAACCTTCAATGCCCTGAAAAAGGACAAATACCCCACAATTACGTTTAGCTCTGAAGGTGAAACAAAACTTCAGGTTGTGGAAAATACGTTTGTCGGAAAAGTTGGCGGAACACTCATCATAGCAGGCGAAAAAAAACAGGTGCTTGTGGGAATAAAAGGAACCATAGAAGATGGAAAAATTTCAGTTTCCGGTGTTTATCCCGTTTCAATGTCTGAATATGATATAAAAGCCCCTAAATTCCTTTTCGGCACCATAAAGGCAGGCAACGATGTAAAAGTTCACTTTAGTTTTCAGTTCAATAAACTTTAAAATAACCTTAATAATTTAATGTATCATTTAAATTTATGTAAAATGAAAAAGTTATTTATTATTCTCATAGCCATGTTGTTTTCAACGGCTATGTGGGCACAACAGTTCGAAGCTCCGCAAATTGATGCGAAGCCCTTCACTAAAATCAATGTTCACGTTGGAGGTGATTTTGCCATGCAATTTCAGGCATTGAACCAACACGCTGATTCCACCCTGGTTCCTATTGGAAAAGGGATTAATCTTCCTACGGCAAATATGAGTATCGATGCTTATCTCGCACCGGGCATTCAGGTTAATTTGACGGTTTACCTCTCCTCAAGACACCACCTGGACACTTGGGTAAAAGGCGGATATTTACTCATTGACCGGTTACCTATTAAAGGCACTGAAGGTTTTATGAAGTATTTTACGCTTAAAGTGGGGGATATGGGATTGAATTATGGCGATGCCCATTTCTTCCGTTCCGATAACGGAAATATAATCCGTAATCCTTTTGTTGGCAATTTAATTATGGATGGCTGGACAACTGCACCTGCTGCCGAGTTACTCTTTCGTAACAACGGCTTTTACTTAATGGGAGGCCTTACCACCGGTTCGCTGAAACAGAGTTTAGCCGGGTACAGTGCATATACTCATAAGTATTCAACCTATAATACGCTGGATCAACTGGCATTTTATTGGAAAGCCGGATTTGATAAAACTTTTTCCAATGACATAAGGCTTCGGGTTAGCTTATCCGGTTACCATAGTGCAAAAAACAACTTCGGTACTTTATATTTCGGAGAACGCACGGGTACGCGATTTTATCTGGTAATGATTCCACAAACAAATTCTGCTTCAGATGTTGATATTTCTGAAAATCCCTTTACAGGCCGCTGGGGACCAGGCTTTACCGACAAAGACAACAGTTATATGCTTAATGTTTTTGCAAAAATAAAAGGCTTTGAATTGTTTGGTACTTTAGAAAGTGCAAAGGGCACTACAGATTTTGTTGGCGCTAATTTCAACTTTTCCCAGTACGCCTTAAATGCCCAATACTACTTTGGAAAAGACCAAAACTTCTACATTGGAGGTAAAATAAATGGTGTATCCAACCATCAAGGCCAAAAAGTCTCACGTTTCGAAGGGGGCATGGGTTGGTTCTTCACCAAAAATATCATAATTAAAGCAGATTACGTAAAACAGACCTATACTAACTTTTCTCAATATGGAAACGATGCCGGTTTCAACGGATTAATGTTTGAAGCTGCCATATCCTTTTAATTAAGGAACAGGAGTAAAAAGGCTGCGTCTAAAGGTATTCAAATATCAGGTACCTCGGAAACAGCCTTTTTATTTTTTGACTATTTTAATATTCCCTTTGATAAGGGTTTCTGAAAAAATTATTTATCTGTTTAATCCTCAGTGAAGAATTGTCTCCAAATGAAAAGAAAAATACTATTTAAATTTTGGTATTTTAGTTTTCTACTTATTATTGTCCCCCTTTTTGGCTGGCAACCAGCCTCCTCCAACTTAAAAATTCCCGGAAATAAAATAATCATTACCGGAAGAAGCACCCTTCAGACTTTTACCATCCGATATTATTTCAAGGAACAATTAAAGCAAGTCTATACAAAAAATGTAAATTCATATTTACCAAAACGGACAGAACTTCAAATTCCTGTACGTAAACTTTTGTTTAGCAACGGGCATATGAAAAAAGACTTTCTCCGGCTTGTCCATGCCGATGAATATCCGGAGATTAAGATATTCTATATCCCGGAAATATTCAAAAGGCAATTCAGTAAGCAACAACAAAGAATAATTCAAATAACCATACAAATTACAGACGTTCAAAAAACTTATCAGGTTCCTGTTTTGTTTATCAGGAATAACAGACCTTATACCGAGATGAAAGGGGAAGTCCGGATTAGACTATCGGATTTTAACCTGAAACCAAAAAAATATATTTT
>CAYLSW010000292.1:0-2797 GCA_964386145.1 uncultured Lentimicrobiaceae bacterium
CCAACATAATTAGTGCTACTACTTTACCTTCTGCTCCCGGCGCACCCGTAGCCACGGCAGCTACAGGCATAGAACAGGTCTCTTTCTCTGCCAACTGGCAGGCCCCGGCTTCCGGGTTCCCGCCTACAGGTTATTATTTGGATGTGGCCACCGATTCCTTGTTTACTTCCAAAGTCAGCGGTTACGACCATTTGGATGTAGGGCTTGTGCTCACAAAAAAGATTACCGGCCTTTCTCCAAAGACAAAATACTTCTACCGTATAAAAGGATACGATACCGGCGGCAGCAGTATCTATTCCAACGTGGTCAGTGCCACTACGCTCCATTCTGCATTGGTTTTAAAAGTCAGTGCAGATAGCTTGTTTTTGCCGGCAACCGAAAGTGGTGAAACAGAATTTCAGCTAACATCAAATATTGCCTGGAGAATAAAATACGATAGTAGTTGGTTAATGGTAAGTCCGGTCATGGGTACGAATAATGCTTTAATTACAGTTACCACCCACAGAGCAAATAATTCCGGAAAAAATAAAACGGGTAAGTTACTCATCTATGGTACGGGAGTTGATACTCTTATTGTTGTTGTAACCCAGGATTATTTAAGTGGTGTTCCTGAAATCAGCCTGTCAGACCAAGTAAAGGTTTATCCAAATCCAACAAAAAATTCAATTACCATTAAATTAAAAAGTAATGGCCGGGATGTGAGTGAATTAAGGCTAATTAATATGCAAGGAACAACTGTATTGACATTTAAAATGTTTAAATACAAAACCAACTCGATTCGTATTGATGTTTCGCGGTTTCCTCAAGGGATCTATTACTTATTTGTTAAGATAAAAGGAAGGTTTGCTGTAAAGAAAATATTGATTTTAAAATAGTTGCCGTTTAAAGCTATTTGAGATTATAGTGAGAAATGGATGTGGTAATCTGGCAAAGCCCTGTCCGTTGGATAATTCACCATGACTGTTAGGGAAACCCACCGGCAATATTTCTCCTAAAATTCCAGTCCCAGACCTAATAAATAAATTATCAGTTTACACGGAGATTCATCAAAATGCCAATTTTGATGAATCTCCGTTTTATATCCAAAAAACCTTATTCAGGCCAAATTGAAAAAAAACTAACAAATAATTGGTTTTTAATAGCTTCTTTACTATTTTTGAAAAATCATAAATTGGGATATTAAATCATCTCCCTCAGTTTTGTTAATAAATTAGATAATCAACGAATTATGAAAACATTGTATACTTTTTAATATTTTGATATACAGTTGTTTGCGTATTTGACGGTAGATGATCGGATACCCCATAAGCATAATAACTAAATAACCATGCTCTCTAAACAAACCGCCATCATCGTGGACGACGAGCAAGACTCCCGTGAAAATTTGGAACGCCTGATTCATCACGAATCGCCGGAATTACAAATCATCTCAACAGCAGACAGTGCTCAAACTGCGCTAAAACAAGTTATTGAAAAACATCCTGATTTGCTCTTTATTGATATTCAAATGTCGGGCCAGGATGGCTTTTGGCTGGCTGACAAACTGAGACACTTTGAAAACAGCCCGGATATTATTTTTGTTACAGCTTATGATGAGTATGCCATCAAGTCCATCAAACATGCTGCATTCGATTTTCTTATCAAACCCATTATACCGGAAAATCTTAAAAATATACTTGACAGATACCAATCGAAAAACAACAAAGAAAGACTAAGTCTGAAACTGGAAAAACTATCCTCTTTTATAAACCGTAAAAGACTAAAATTAAATACGCTGAATGGTTTTGTTATAGTAAAGCCGGAGGACATTGTCTATTGTGAAGCAGAAGGGAATTACAGCTTACTTCATCTGACCAACGGAAGAAAAGAGCTCATCAGTATGCAGCTGGGTTTGGTGGAAGAAAAACTGGGAACAAATAATTTCCTTCGTATCAACCGTTCCACTACCATCAACCTGAATTATCTTGATAGTTACAACCGTAAATCCAAACAGGTCATTTTGCAGGACATCATCCAGAAATACGAGATAAAAGCATCCCGCTCCGGAGCTAAAAAACTTATGGTAATTTAGTGTGGCGTCTAACACAGCATTTTGTTTTGAATCAAACCTTCCCACTCATCATCCCGGTAAAATTTTCCTTACTTTTGTTCTTCTGTAATGATTAATTGAATCTATGAACCTCTTTTACGCTGCTTATATTGCACAACCTGTTTTTCAGTTAACAGCCGAGGAGTCGAAACACATTGTCAAAGTACTGCGGATGAAGACGGGCGATGATATCCTTTTTACAGATGAAACGCTCATGTTTAAATTTTAAACACACAAAGGAATGATTAAAAGGCTTTGCGATCTTAGCGTAAATTCTTTTCTGCGTTCTTTGCGTGAAACATAAACGTTTGGTAAGCAACGAAATACAAAATTATAAACACATGGAAAAGGGCAAAAGAACGAGTCAAAACGGATAGGCTATTTCATAACAATCCCTTAGGTATCCGGATTGGAAATCCATTTCCGGAATGCTTCCAATTCTTTTACCTTTGCACCTAATAAATTTGACCATGGCTGACATCCTTCCCATAGAAAAATTCCTGCCGCTCACCAACTCGTTGCCGTTGGTGGATGTTCGCTCGCCGGCAGAGTTTGTGCAGGGACATATTCCAGGAGCTGTGAATATCCCGTTGTTCGACAACGAGGAGCGAGCCATTGTGGGGATTGGTTACAAAAACGGCGGCAAAGAACACGCCGTTCAACTGGGATTGGAAATTGTGGGCCCCAAGCTGGCCGGTTTTGTAAAAC
>CAYLSW010000293.1:0-2773 GCA_964386145.1 uncultured Lentimicrobiaceae bacterium
TCACCGGTCAGGCAGCAACGGCTACGGCGTTTTCGGGGGCTTCCTCCGGTCGCCCAGCCTCCGCCGGCCTTATGACTGCCTCCCCGGCGACAGGCTATCCGCTGCCATCCCTGCCGCAGAGAATTCGTTGAAATACACACATATCCCAATTCATAGGGATTTTCAGCCTGCATTTCCATCCGCCTGTCGGCTTTGACTTGAACTCTCTTTTGGGGGGAACCGAAAAAATCTAAAACTACCGCTCTTCCGGATTTGCAATCCGGAAGTTTTCCTTAAACCGGATTAAAAATCCTTATGCCCTCTTGCACTCGGATGACACCTGTCTCGCCTCTGGCAAGAAATCCGAATGAGCGCTGGATCCTTTTGCCCTTATGGTTTATTTATTGATATTTATATTTTGCTTTTTATATTCTCTCATCTGTTTGGTCGGTTCGATAATCGGGAAACCTTTCCATAATTTGTCGTTAAACTGGTCAACATAGATTATATCCATCTGTTTTTTTTGTTTGAAATCGGCAAACCGCTTCGGAGTGATTTCCTTTTCATCAAGCACCAGCAGTTCAACCGATGATTCAGATGTTACCTCAACTTTGGCGCCTATTTTCAGCTCTTTAAGTTTTTTATCAAAAAGGAATCTTTTTCGTTTCTTCAGCAGGGCAAGGTTTCTGTCAAAACTCACAACACTTCCGACCTTTTTAGAGAAGTATTTCAGAACATAATTGTCATTTCTTTTTTCAAAATATATTGAACCTTCGAATTCATTTTCCGTATAGCCCACACCGAGAAGATGAAAATCCGTACCGGTTTTTCCGGGGGCATACTCATAATCCGCCCTGATCAAAGCATAAGTATTGGCTGAAATATACAATCTTCCCTCATATCTTCCTCTTTTATCGGGAACAAAATCAATGATGTACACCTCTTCGCCATTCACCTGTGTACCGCCTACAAGTGTATATTTATACCTGCCGGTATTGTAAAGGAACTCCCAATCATGCTTGTTGCTTAACCAACTGTATCTCAAGTCATAATACAGTGTCTTGCTGAAATATTCCAGTTTTCTTTTATTCGTACTTAGGGTATCTTTTTCCGGGATGGTGTCTTCTTTTCCGAGATCTAATTTCCCGCCGAAGATACCGCTTTTAATTTTCCAGTACTCATTATGGCCGGTTCCGGTAAAAATATTTCTGAAAATCTCTTCCAGTTGTACCATTTCACCCATATTTTCTTCCTTTAGGACAACCGTTCGGATGGGGTCAGTTTTCAGTGTGTCGTTCTTGTTTTCAGGCAAATAAATTTTTCCCAGAAAATCGGTGTAAGAAACCGTATGCCGCGGTATTTCTTTTTCTGCCTTTGCAATCATTTCCCGGTCAAGCTCCGGGATGGTACTTTTTTTGTAATCCAGGGTGAGTTTATCAATATCGTCGGTATTTCTTATACGAAGGAAAGTTTTCCAAACCCATGTTTTTTCCCGGTAATTGGAGTCTTTATTCTCTAAAACTTTTTTTACGATTTTCTCCGGGTTGGGAGCGTTACCGAAGACCACTGTTTCATTCAAACTGAATATTTCTTCTTTCAGATAAACGGCTGACATAGTATCTAACTGCCCGATGGTAAGGTTTTTAGTTTTGTAACCTATGTACTGAAAACGCAAAGTATCATTTTTTTTCAGTCTGTAAATATTGATCAGGAAATGCCCTTTTTCGTTGCTGATGGTGCCTGTGTGTTTGTGTAAAACATAAATATTTGTATAGCGTAAGGGTTCTTTGGTGTTACGGTCAAATACCCAGCCTTTCAATTCGCCGTTTGAAATATTACTTTTTGTGATTTTAGATATTGTTGTGTCTGATATTATCTGAGAATAGGCGGAAAAAGCGTTGAAACAAATCATCAACAACGCCAATAGAAAAATTTTTTTCATTATTTTGTCGGGGTTTAACTTTCTGTAAATATCAATTTCTGTCGGTAGTTTGTCTTTTAAAAAGCTGGATTCAAGGTAACAAATGTAGGTTATTGGTAATATTTTGATTTAATTAATTTATTAAAATTTATTAAAAAATTCATTATTACTCAGTATTAACATTTTTTCATTGAAGTTGTTTAAAGTTAAATGGGATTTTCGAGAGGAACAGGTTAGCTTTAGTGGCAAAGCTCGGTTTTTATTTTATAGTCATAAAAAATAGCAGGTTAACCAAGAGGAGATATTTATATAATGCTGAATTAGAATCAGATAAGAAACTAAAGCAATCAGATATGCTGAAAATTTCTTTGATAGTAGTTATAATTCCATTTTGGTCAAGCCAAAGGCCAAACCGAGCGGTAAACTAATATCTCCCCACTGAAACATCGAATGTAAATGCCTGCCTTGACCAGGATTAAGAGTAGCCACAATCATATTCGCACCTTTGTTCTTCAATTCTTCCAGAACCGATTCAAAGGAAACATCATTTGCAAGAAGAATAATGTTCTTTTCACTGTACGGCTGTTTCAAAACTTGAATAGCTTCAAATGCAATAAATCCATTTGATTTATTGATTTTCAAATTGATACTGTAACCATTGCCGGTCTCGAAATTCAAATGATCCATATCAATGTCAACCTCATATTCAAGGCTATAAGCAGCACTTAAAAATAAATAACAATCCATTTCATCTGTTTTGGGCTGTGGGGCTCTTTTTTCTTGTCCAGCCCTTTATTGTTTATATGTATTTAGAAAATAAAAATTACCCGATTTCTTCCATTCTTTCCACCAGCTTATATAGCTTTTCTTTAA
>CAYLSW010000294.1:0-2754 GCA_964386145.1 uncultured Lentimicrobiaceae bacterium
TTATTTTCATTAAACAATGAAGCATAAGCAGTATTGGGACGATACTCAAAAGCAACATCCACCACCCCTTTTCCAAGAGGAAGGGTACCGTGGGTAACCGACTTTACTTCAATTACAGGTATATCGGCAGCCTTGTTTACAGTATATGCTTTGTTAGCCATGACTGTTTTTACCTTATTCAGGTCAACCACTAACAAAGTATCACTCACCACTACAAAATATTTTCCTTTAGGGGTAACTTTTACCATCCGGGCACGAGCAGGTATCTGTATCATAGCAATGGCATTGGCATTTACCGCATCACGATACGAAACCACGGTGGCACTGTTGATGACAGAAGTCTTCAGACCCAATAACTTTTTATAATCAATAACATAAACATAATGTTTTTGATTTTTCTCTGCAGAGCCTACTACCAGGCCATCACTACCAAATTTTCCGGCATCAAAGTAGCCCAATGTAAAAGGCGGCAATTCCAGCGTAAAAGACTTTTCTTTAAGAATACGGCCGAGGTGTCCTGCCTTGGAGACTTTATTACTCTCCTCAAATTTCCAGAGAGTTACACCGGAATGGAACTTCTTGTCATAGTCGTTGGAAACATCTGCGGATTTCCCATCCCAGGTAGAGGGGAATTGGCTTGTCTGGATAACATACTCTGTATTTTGAGTAACGGCTGCTTCAGGATAAGTGGAAGCAAACAGGGGATGGCTGAGAATTTGTTTGGTTTCAAAGTCCTCAAGACCCACCATAGCAATACGTGAGTTGGCGCCATCCGAAAAGAAAAGGCGCTTCCCATCATATTTTCCGTTAGTTTCGGACAAAGCCGGATAACGCATATCGCCATAAGTGTCAATTTGATCATTCAAAGACGATTTTTTCAACATCAGTGAGCTTTCATCGTCAAAACCGTAACCCTGCCAGGGCTCAGGAGAGAATACTCCGACGTATTTGTAGATGCGCATAGACGGAATTCCGTAAACAATCATTGTTCCGGAATTACCGGTTCCTACGATTCCGAGGTACACGTCACGACCTCCGCGCGGCATAAAAGTTTTTACCGCCGCCAATATATCGGCATCGGTCAATCCGCGTTCCTTTTTCACATCGTTGAGTGTCTTCTGGGCTTTCACAGGCTCACCTGCAACAGCTACCAGCAAAAAAACGAGACTCAATACGAGAAAACGTTTTGCAATTAACATCATAATTAATAATTTAGGTTTATAGATAAATGAAAATGGTTCAAATATGAATTGTTAATGTATTAATACTTATTTAAGTACCAGCCTACCTGTTTAAGCATCAATGAGAAATGCAGTCATTTATGTAATAAACTATTCCTCAATGTTTTAAAAAAGCTTTAGCGCTTTCCTATGTCTTGCTTATAAAGTCACAAAGTTAAAAATATTTAAATTAAGTTAAAATAATTTAACGTTTCTTAAAATATTTATACTCAATCTAAATTGAGTATCACGAATGACGGCAGATGAATTTAAAAAGATGATGCTAAAGGATTAATTTTATCACTCCCGCTTATCGTCCCAACTTATTAATAGGTTAACAACTACAGGGGATTTCTTGACATCGGGTGGAGAGAGCTGAGCCGAGGCAGTCTTTTTCTGTATAAAGTTTCGTCAGGGTTGGCCAACAGTCGAAAAAAACAGTGTAAATTTTACAGAAGTAGCAGAAAAGGGAGCCAAAAGGTAAGCTCACCAAGTGTTCTGTAACGTTCATTTTTATGGAAGAAGGAGGGAAAACGATGAATGGCTATTAAAACGGTTGTCATAATAACCAGAACTATGTATTCCATTTTCAGAGAGGGCGTAAAGAGCAACAGCCCCCAAGACAAAAGCAGACTTAGAATAAGCAATAGCAATACCAGCCTCAGGGTAGTTTGTCGCCCATAGAAAGTACAAAAACTTTGCATTTGATCGCCTTTGTCAGATTCTCTTTCATATAGCGCCGTAAGTAACCCTTCTGCCCAAACCAGCAAAACAAATATCACCATTGTTAAAATAACAGTCAACGAAAGTGCTTTACCATACCAAACCAAAGGGGCAAGCCAGATACCACCAACATAAAACAGGCTGATAAAAAATTCTTTCTGAAAATAAAAATCCTTTTTACGTCCGAGAACAATAAATCCAAGATAGACCAGAGCGCCAAGTCCAATTACAATACCCCACAAAAGCACACGGGTATCCAGAAAAACGAGAACCAAAGCCAACGTAAGCATGGAAACCATGAACAAGGAAGTCATGAAAAAAATGCGAAACCGGTAATGAAGTTTGTGCCTGAAAATTGTTGCAGAACGTTTTTGATGAAATCCATCGATGAGATGATCGGCAGTATAAACTACCCAAACGGACAAAGCCAATACCAGCCACCACCATGGATTGGGCTGAACAAGAAGAAATTTTATAGCAAAAAGGCCAACAGCCAATGCACCAATGACCACATCGAGGCTAAAAGCCTGAAACAGTTGCAACAGATTGCCAGATAGTCTGTCTGTATCTATTCGTTCAGTCATAAAGTGCTAAAATACAAAAGTGTGTTTAATGGGAAGCATAAAAAAAGCCTCATCACATGGGAGAGGCTTTTTTGTATTGTGAACACCTTTCGGCTTTTATTTTTCGTTAGGGAAACTCTCCAATAGATAAGGATGATTTTTGGCAATCAGCGGATGCTTTGAAAGCGAAAGTGCTCCCACAAGCAAAAACAGGCCGGCAAAGCCAATGTATATCCCAATTTCAATAT
>CAYLSW010000295.1:0-2742 GCA_964386145.1 uncultured Lentimicrobiaceae bacterium
AAAAGCACAAAAGAACAAGCCGAAACTGTCAGGTTATTTTGTTACAATCCCTAAGCAAATCTTAAGTTTTTGTTAAAAAATATTTTATCTTTTTAATCCTCATTAATTTTTTCTACTTTTACGTCATAATATTCGAATTATGAAAAAAATTACACTCATTTTCACAGTTGTTTTGTTTGGAATATTTTCGATACATGCCCAAACAGCAGACACCATAGAAAACCCCGGATTTGAAAAGTGGGAAGTACCTTTTGGACTTCCTGTCAACCATCCCGAACCAGTGAACTGGAGTTCTATCAAAACCAGTGATAACATAAATATCAATCCTTTGGCCCCCATCAATTGGGCACAATCCGACACAGCTCACAGCGGCAATTATTCACTAAAATTATTTGATGTGAGCGCCTTTGGACTGGTAGCCACCGGAACAATGACCAATGGCAGGGTTCATGCAGAAGTAAGCACCACCGAAAGCTATATTTATACCGATACTACCAATTCATTATGGAACACCCGGTTTACCGGTCACCCAGACAGCCTTGTGGGCTGGTTTATGTGCAAACCTGTCTCGGGAGATCATGGCAACGTCCTTGTCATTTTGCATACAGGCTATGCCCGCAGCCCCGCCCTAAACGGCGACTCAACAACATGGGTTGCAAGAGCTTCTTTCAATCTGCCTCATACCAAGGTTGAAACCTGGACACGTTTTTCAGTTCCTTTTAACTATTATTCCGATAAAAAACCACAGTATATTTTGATCATCCTCACTTCAGGAAACGGGGTACATGCCATTGCAGGCAGCAGCGCTAAATTTGATGATCTTAAAGTAATTTATAACAATGTCACCGGTATAAGAAATTCTCAGAAGGGTACGTTAAATGTTTTTGCTTACAACAATATGCTACGACTCGAACTGGCAAATGCGCCCCGGGGGATTTATAAAATTCGCGTGCTGAATATCCTTGGACGTGTGCAGCTTGCCACTACGCTGCAAAGCGGAGAGGACAAGACCATCAATATCTTACTTCCTACCGGTATTTACCTTGTGCAGGCACAATACGGAGATAATATTTTGGTTAAAAAGATACTCATCCATTAAATGACGACCAAAGTTTATGGGAAAAAGATATCGAATTCTTCTCTTGATTACCTTTATTTTTGGAATAGCGCCCGGTGTTGTCAACGGGCAAACGGGAATTATTGCAGCTCGTGTTGTAGAAACAGGAACAGGAGCTTCACTTATAGGCGCAAATATTTATTTAAAAACAGATATGCTGAAAGGTACAGTGACTGACTACAACGGCTACTTTCAGCTAACCCTGCCCGTAGGAAACCAGCAAATTGAAGTCTCATACACTGGCATGAAGTCGAGGATATTTACCATCATCGTCAAAAAAAATATAACCCTAAAGTTAAAAACTATTCAGCTGGTACCGGAAAGTTATACCGTTCAGGAACTGGTAGTACGTGCTGGTAAATTTAATAAAAAGATTGAAGACCAGACGGTTTCCATCGAAGTAATGAAGCCCAAAATCATTCAGGATAGAAACACACGAAACATCTCCACTATTCTGGATCTCACTCCCGGTGTCACTATTCTTGATGAGGAGCCACAGATTAGGGGCGGGAGCGGTTTTACTTACGGTGTAGGCTCCAAAGTCGGGGTTTTTGTGGATGGCATGCCCATTGCCAGTGCCGATGCCGGGAAACCCGACTGGGCATTCATTCCCATTGAAAACATACGACAAATTGAAGTTGTGAAAGGTGCGGCTTCAGTTCTTTCCGGCTCATCCTCCCTCAGCGGGGCCATTTACGTCCGCATGAAATATCCGGGGCTCAAACCACACACCTATGTAAGCACCTATTTTGGCACCTACACTGCACCCACCAAAATTGCAAAGAAATGGTGGAATGGTCTGGCACCCATCACGGGCATTGCTTTTAGTCATTCGCAAAGGCTGGGTGATGGCCACACCGACCTGGTTATTGGCGGAACCGTAAGCTACGACCACAACTATCAGGGACCTCCCATAGTTATCCCGCCCATTGTGGACAGCTCGGGAATAACCAACAAAGATATGGCCAACCGGCTTATACGATTCAATTTTAACATACGCCGCCGGTCAAAAAGAACAGAAGGCCTCAACTTTGGGATAAATGGAAATTTTATGAAACAGAAAAAAGCATCAGTTATGGCCTGGCTGGATGATACGGCTGGTTTTTACCGGGGTTATCCGGATGCCATTTTAGTCAACGATCATTTCATTTTTTACGTAGACCCTTTCATAAATTATTATTCAAAAAGCGGTGCTAAACATGAGTTCATTTCACGAATTATGTATTCTAATTCCAAAGCAAACCTTGGCCAGTCCAATAAATGGATGGTAATCTACAATAAGTATGAGTTTAGAAAACAATTTAAAAAAGTTGACAACGTTGACCTTATAAGTGGTGTTGTAAGCGACTACAACCGTTCGGTAGCCAATATGTATGCCGGCTCGGGTTCAGATACTAATTACCTGTGGAATTTGTCCTGGTACACCGAAGTGGAAAAAAAATATGGTGATGTGGCGAATCTTTCATTCGGTGTTCGTTTTGAGTATTTTAACCTTAATGGAAAAATAAAAAAATTTAAACCCATATTCCGGTTTGGCTCATCATTTCGTGTAAGCAAAGCAACCTATCTGCGGGCTTCCATTGGCATGGGATACCGGTTTCCCACCATTGCCGAGCGGTATATCC
>CAYLSW010000296.1:0-2735 GCA_964386145.1 uncultured Lentimicrobiaceae bacterium
GGAAAAATTCATTTTTGGGATACAGCAAAGAAATTTCCGGTAGAAGCAAAGGTGATGGATGTACAAGGCAATTTCGTTACCAAAGCGTTTGCCGTGGGTCATCATCATGCTTACTCAGCCTTGTCGTGCGGGATGCCTGCGCCCCGTCATACGCCTCATGACTTTTTTGAAATTCTGAAATATATCTGGTGGAATTTAGATAAGGCTCTCGACAAAGAAATGGTAGAAGCCAGCGCATTGGCAACAGCTATGGCATGTGCCAAAGCAGGTTCTACTTTCGTCATTGACCATCATGCCTCACCCAACTTTATTGAAGGTTCGTTGGAGATCATGTCTAAAGCTTTTGAAAAAGTGGGCGTAAGCCATTTGCTTTGCTACGAAATTTCCGACCGTGACGGATTGGCCAAAGCCCGGCAAGGATTGGATGAAACAGCTGCCTGGCTGGAAAATCATCAGGGCCTTGTGGGATTACATGCTTCATTCACGGTGGGTGACCAAACCATGAAAAAGGCCGCCGGACTGATGGAAAAATACCAGTCGGGGGTTCATATCCATGTAGCAGAAGATCAATACGATGAAAAAGACTGTCTTCAGAAATATGGCATGCGGGTAGTGGAAAGGCTGCATGCTTTTGGGGTGCTGGATTCGGAAAAAACTATTCTCGGACACTGCCTGCATGTGGATGACAACGAGCGCAGACTTATAAAAAACAGCAAAGCCTGGGTGGTGCAAAACACAGAGAGCAACCTTAACAACAACGTGGGTTTTTTTCGGCCAGTAGGTCTTGGCGAGCGGATTATGCTTGGCACCGATGGCATGCACAGCGACATGCTACGCAGCGCTCAGGCGGCCTATTTTGCCGGACAGCCATTTGATAATATTGACTTCGTGGCTGCTTACCGGCGTTTCCGCAATGTGCATAAATATCTCGAAAACAACGCATTTGAAGGAGATGAGGAAAATAACCTTGTGGTTCTTGATTATGACTCTCCCACAGAGATGAATACAACTAATTTTCTCGGGCATTTTCTTTTCGGGTTGAGGGCATCGCATGTGAAACATGTCATTTCTAATGGCGAAATTATCGTGAAAGACCGGAAATTACAAAAGGTAAATGAGGAAGAAATCCTTTCGTTCACACGCGAACAGGGTAAACGACTTTGGAACCGGTTGTGAAAAGGTGAAATAATCTAACTGATTAAATACATTTCGTACCTACGGTACCTGACAAAAGGTGTAAATATTGGATTCTACCAATATGTCGTCCCTACCGGGACTAAAAAAGTATGGTTAGTTATGGCGTCCGGTATATACACCGTCAAAACAGATAAACAATTTATGGTTAGCCTCGCAGGGGCGTCATATCGGTAGCCAATAAAAGAAAAAAATTAAGAAGCGTGTAGGTACGAAATGTTTTATTTTTGGACAAAAGCAGAGAGAATATCAGCGGGGTTACGTTAAATTTTATTTCACCAAATAACCGGTTATGACTTATTAATAATTTTAGTCTGACGCTGAATCGACTCTTTGTGTATCAGATTTAAAAGTTTTTTCAAAAATGTTTCATCCAGCCCCAGGTTATTGCCGATAGAAAGCCTGTCGGTGATAATGCCGGTCCAGCGTTTCATTTGCAGAATGGTGATGTTGTTGTCGCGTTTGTAATCACCTATTTCATCAATAATTTCCAGTCTTTTAGCAAGAATCTGGAGCAACTCTCCATCTAATTTGTCAATTTCGGTACGCATGGACTCCAATTGGCTTTCAAAATCGGGATTTCCGGTACGTTTTCTCAGAACCAGTTTTTGAAGCAAGGAACGCAGAGCCTCAGGTGTGATTTGTTGAGCGGCATCGGTGAAAGCTTCTTCCGGATTTTCGTGGACTTCGAGCATGAGACCGTCCATTTCGAGGTCAACAGCTTTTTGGGAAATCTCCTGCAAAAGGTCGCGGCGGCCACATATATGGCTGGGGTCAACGATGATAGGAAGTTGCGGCACCAGTCGTTTCAGCTCGATGGGAATTTCCCACATGGGGGCATTTCGGAAAGGTGATTTTTCAAAGTAATAAAAGCCACGATGGACGGCAAGAAGTTGTCTGATCCCGGCAGTATTCACCCGTTCCAGCGCACCAATCCACAATTTCAGGTCGGGAATAATAGGATTTTTCACCATCACCGTTACCGGAACCCCTTTCATAGCTTCTGCCAGTTCCTGAACCACAAACGGGTTCACTACCGTCCGCGCACCGAGCCAAAGAATGTCTATGCCGTGTTTCATCGCAAGCTCCACATGTTCCGGGCGAGCCACCTCCACGGTAGTCAACAAACCGGTTTCGGCTTTAACCTTTTCCAGCCATCGCATTCCTTTTTCGCCCACACCTTCAAAAGTACCCGGGCGGGTACGCGGTTTCCACAATCCTGAACGAAAGACTTTTACTTCGGGAATCTCAGCAAGCTGATGGGCTGTCCGTAAAACCTGCTCTTCGCTTTCGGCACTACACGGTCCGGCAATGACAAGCGGAAAATCTTCCGGGTTCCAAAAGCCGGCCCCGGTTATGTTCATATTTGTACTCACGCTGCAAAAATAAACATTTGGTAAATGGAAGAATCTTAATCTTCAGCAAAGCTATGCTCCTGCGCTTGGGATTATGATGCTATTTTGTATAATTCAACCCCCGTTGGTGTGAGCTTGCAGCTCGTTCCATTATACCAAACAAACATCCACTTCACCTTTTGTTCC
>CAYLSW010000297.1:0-2720 GCA_964386145.1 uncultured Lentimicrobiaceae bacterium
CCTCTCCATTTATTGTTACTGCACCCCCTTCGATAAGCTGGTCGGCAGCACGGCGCGAAGCGACTCCTGCGTTAGCGAGATATTTGTTCAGGCGGATACCTTCGTTGGGGGTTTCCGGTTTTGTCCTCTTTTTTTCCGGTTTTTCAACCTTTTTCCATTGCTTAGGTTTTCCGGGTTTTGAAAAAGATCGTTTCCCTTTTGATGGCTTTTGTGGTCTTTTCGGTGCTGTCATAATTTCCTTAAAATGAGGCTGCAAAATTAATTAATCCTTCATAGCGGTTGCTATGCTTTGCAGAATTTATTATATTTACCTGATTTTTTAACCGGCGTAACCATGAAAAATGAATTTATCACCCTGGCAACTCTGACTTACATGCGGGCTCAGCTACTAAGCGCCCGGCTGGAACAAGAGGGTATTGAGAGTTTCATGACCAATGTCAACCGGATAAAGGAAGGCCCCGGTGGTGTTCAGGTTATCATTAATGCGGATGATTTGGAAAAAGCCATGACGGTTTGGGATTCATTTAAGGCAGCTTACGGCAAAGAAAAACAGCAAGCCGTGGATTTTATGCGTATTGCACGGAGGATATTGGTACCGTATGATTTTACACCCCATGCTGCAAACGCGGCCCTCTACGCTTTGCATATTGCGGCCAAAATGAAAGCCGATGTTCAGTTGCTGAATGTGTATTTTGACCCCGGGGTAGTTCCCTTTTCGCAGTTGGAAAGTTTTAACTTCACGGCTAGTTTCGATGACATCGGTCTTGAAGTTGAGGAAGAAACGGAGGCTAACCTGAAAGCTTTTTCCGAAAAACTAAAAAATATTCTAAAGCGACGCAAAATTCGAGGAGTAAACGTGTTTTATGATATGGTGAAAGGAAATGCGGTATCCACCATACTTGCGTATATCAAAATATACAATCCCGGACTGGTGATAATGGGTACTCGTGGCAGTGAGCTGGAAGGGCTTCGCTCATTTGGCAGCGTTACGGCCAAGGTGATAAAGAAAGCCGGTATTCCAATCCTCGCCGTACCGAAGGATTATCCTGCCGACGAATTTAATGCCCCCAAAAAAGTTCTGTATGCTACCGATCTCGACCGCTCTGATTACTGGGCACTGAGTAAGCTGGCTTCTTTTGTCAAACCCTTTGACTCTGACCTTTTCTGTGTTCATGTTTCAGAGGAAATTAAAAAACAGGAGGAGGTTTACATGCACAAAGTGAAGACCTTTGTAACGGAGACACTGGAAGTGGGGAAGCTGGAATGCGGACTGCTGGAGTGTCTCGACCCACAACTTGGGCTGGAGGATTTTATTAAAGAAAAAAATATTGACCTTGTGGCCATGACCACCCGTCATCGCAGCCTGATATCCCGGTTTTACACACCGAGTGTAACCCAAAAGTTCCTTTTCCAGACCACCATCCCATTACTGGTGTTTCACGCATTGAAATAATTGTTTCACAATGGTATCAACCTTTATATTAACCATTTGGGAGAATTACGTAAATCAATCGGAAAATTTTAAATCAGTATTGTTAATAAAATAAAAGAGAAAAGGAACACAAAAAATAAAATACGAAATATCTGCATTGCTTGCATATAGTGTATTATAAAAGCCCGTATTCGAAAGATGGTATAAAAAGTAGATCGCAATGGAGACAAACAAACTGACCCCACTATAGAAATATGTATCAATATCACTTTTCACATAAAATGAAAAGCCAACGCTTATTAGAATAAAAATAAAAATATATCCTTTAGGGATTAAAAATGCAGATTGAATAATAAACGGGTTCATCATAAAAAAATCCTTTTTAAAAAAAAGAATAAGTGGTAAGAAAGTGAGAATAAATACAGCGAGAGCAATCAGACTATATTTAACTAAAGATTTAAATTTCATCTCTTTTCTCAAATAGGAGGAAAAAAAAGTAACAATGTAAACTAAAATAAAAACACTTCTCGTTGATAAAAAGAGTCCGGTTAAGAGAGCTGAAGAAAAAAACCTTTTGTTGAGATTATTCTTATTAATTCTTAAAAAGAAGATTATTACTAACAGAATAATTAGTGAATTAGTAAACAGGTTACTTCTTGTTGCTATTTCCCAATAAACAAAAAGGGAAGTTACAAATAATATTAAGACAGGGAATTTAGGTTTGAAAGGCTGCATAATAAGCATTAAGAAGAAAATGACATATCCTAAAGTACTCAATATATTTAATTCCCCTATCAACTGAAATGGCAGTGCTATCAAAAAATAAACAGGCATTGGACCCGGGTAATTTCCCATTTGAGATTTCGCGAAATATGGATAATTCCCATTAAATACCTGTGTCAAAAACGAATTGATTACACTATCTCTGTCAACATTTAAAGATTGAGGAGGAACATAATAATGGGAAACAATGGCCACCCCTAAAAGGAATATCAAAAATAAAAAAGAAACATATCTTATCATCCATGTTGAAGGTATTCTCCTGTTTAAGAAGATAATAGAAATTACCTGAATCCCTAAAACAATAAAGGCCAATAGAACTCCATACTCAGAAAATCTGGACAAATATTTGACGCCGAACAGTAGGTTAATAAATAGTATGATAGAATAAGCTAATATTAACTTGGATTTTTTCATCTGTTTATAATTTCGTAATTAACTGTCATCTAATAATATATATTTATCATCGGATTACACGGATTAAGCGGATTAAGCGGATTTTTTGTCT
>CAYLSW010000298.1:0-2719 GCA_964386145.1 uncultured Lentimicrobiaceae bacterium
TGGTAACCTGAGCAAAAATTTGTTTGAAATAATTAAATAAGCGCTGGGGCTGTCGTGAAAAGATGGCTGTTGGCGTATCATTTCCCATGGAACCTATCGGTTCAACTCCGGTACTTGCCATGACTTGTATCAGCCATTCCATCTCTTCTTTTGTGTATGAAAAGGCTTTGGCAAAGGTGTGAAAATCCTCTATGGCAGAAGGAACCCGCTTTTTCACTTTGATGTCGTTCATCATCAATCGGTTCTCTTTCAGCCACATGGCGTAAGGATTGCGGCGGCTAAGCTGGTCTTTCACCTCCTTATCTGGAATAATGGTTCCCAGTTTGGTGTCTACCAACAGGATTTTTCCCGGACGAAGTCTTCCTTTTTCTATAATTTCTTCCGGAGCAAAATGTTGAACACCCACCTCCGAAGCCATGACCATTAAATCGTTTTTGGTTATCACATAACGCGAAGGCCTTAATCCGTTTCTGTCGAGGGTTCCACCTATGTACCGGCCATCGGAAAAGACCATAGCCGCCGGGCCATCCCAGGGTTCCATAATGGTAGAGTGGTATTCGTAAAAAGCCTTCAAACTATCGGGAATAGGATTCTTTTCATTGAATGATTCGGGGATCATCATACACATGGCGTGGTCAAGCGAGCGACCGGTCATGTGCAGAAATTCCAGCACATTATCAAAAGAGGCAGAATCCGATTTCCCCTCTTCGATAACAGGCAATATCTTTTCCAGGTCTTCCCCAAAGACATCCGATTTCAAGAGGCCTTCACGAGCATGCGTCCACAGGCGATTTCCTTTGATGGTATTTATCTCGCCGTTGTGTGCCAGCAGACGAAACGGCTGAGCAAGCGCCCAGGTGGGGAATGTGTTGGTGCTAAAACGCGAATGCACCAGCGCTATGGCCGATTTAAACTGCGAGTGTTGAAGATCAGGATAATAAGCCCGAAGCTGATGGGGGGTAAACATCCCTTTGTAAATGATGGTTTTGGAAGAAAGGCTAAGGATATAGAAAACCTCTTGTTGAGATATTCCTAAGGCATGAACCCTTTTTTCGGTCAGTTTCCGCACCATATAGAGTTTGCGTTCCAGCTCATCCTGTTCCAGTGACGCTCTGATAAAAACCTGTTTTATGAATGGTTCGGTTGTCTTGGAAATCTTTCCGAGTACGGAGGAATTGACAGGAACATCGCGAAAAGCTACCAAATCCAATCCCTCTTCTTTTATGCTGTTGGTCAGAATTTCCAAACAGGCGTTGGCCTCCTCTGCAATTGTCGGTAAAAAGATCAAACCGGTTCCATATTCTCCTTTTTCAGGAACTTCAATTTTTAATATCTCTTTGATAAATTCGTGCGGTATCTGCATTAAGATACCCGCACCATCACCACTGGCATCATCAGCTCCTTTTGCTCCGCGGTGATCCATGTTTTGCAGGACTTCAAATCCCTTTTCAACTATCACATGCGAAGGCACCCCTTTGATATGGGTTACAAAACCAATCCCGCAATTATCATGCTCATTTACAGGATTATACATCCCTTCCTTCTGTGGAAATCCCTTCACCATTGTTTAAAAAATTTATTAGTATTTCATATATTTGGTACATGACAAGCCAAGTATAGAAAGGCCTTTGTGTTCCGTTTTCCTCTTTATTTCAGAAACTGCTTTTCTCACCAAAACAGATGAACATTATGAGAATATCCCCCAATACCGTAAGTTAAAAACCTCTTTTCCGACTGCAATGCTCCCTTGAATGACGAATGAAAAACAACTGAAATAATTTCAAAGGTAATGAAATGAATCCGTTTTACTCAATTATGGCCCTCATCCATCATTTCAAAACAGGATAATTATTTTTGTCATTTGAATTGAAACTAATTTTTATTTTATTTATTTTCTGAGCTTTATACAGATATATCCATAGAAAAACAATGGAAATAACAAGACAAGGGTTAAACAGGTCATTTTATTATAATGTGTTTCTGCAAACGATTATTATGGTAGGAATCGCTCCCCCCCACAACAAAAAGCGGTGCTCTTACAGGAAATTTTGTTTTTCGGTGTTGATTTGGCGAAAAAAGCATGCAAAATATTATTTAGCCGATATTTTTCATCAATAGAAAAAGTCTTACCGGCATTTTCTATCTTTGTAGCTCAAAAATTTAATCTTATGAAAGACACAATTGCCATTTTGTGCGGAGGAGGGCCGGCCCCGGGTATCAACTCCGTGATCAGCTCTGTAGCCATGGCTTTCCTTGATTCGGGTTACCGTGTTCTCGGTATCCATGAAGGCTATAAAGGTCTGTTTTCAGCGGAGCCCAATGTCCAGGAAGTTGATTTCAAATTTGCTGACGATATTCACAGAAGAGGAGGCTCGGCGTTGAAGATGAGTCGGTTTAAGCCAAAAGATTCTGAATTTTCAACCCGGTTTTTCCTTGACTTCAATGTGAAGTTGCTGGTGACTATCGGTGGTGACGACACAGCTTCAACCGCAAATCGGATTGGAAAATTTTTACGCGAAAACAACATAAGTATTCAAAACATACACGTTCCCAAAACCATAGACAATGATCTACCCCTGCCGGATAATACACCGACTTTCGGTTACCAGTCGGCTAAGCAAGAGGGGGTCCGCATTGCACAGACGGTTTATGAAGATGCCCGTACATCCGGCAACTGGTTTGTTACGGCAGCCATGGGACGCGAAGCCGGCCACCTCGC
>CAYLSW010000299.1:0-2683 GCA_964386145.1 uncultured Lentimicrobiaceae bacterium
GAGGGTAGAAAGGTTGGAAGGTAAAAAGGTGAGAAGGTAGGAGGGTAGAAAGGTGTAAAGGTAAAAAGGTGAGAAGGTAGGAGGGTAGAAAGGTGTAAAGGTAAAAAGGTGAGAAGGTGAAAGGGTAAAAAACAAAAAGGTAAGAATAAGCAACTTTCCTACCCTCTTACCCTCCAACCCTCTTACCCTTCCACCCTCCGACCCTAAAAAATTGTTACATGAAGAGAAATATTAAATCGTTTTTATATATCTGTCAAACAATAATTTATATCAGAATTGATTTGACATCAGCCTGATTAATAAAAAAATAACAAATGAGATTATTTATATACAACATAAAGCACGCTTACCAATACCTAAAAAAGAAAGCTGCCTATTCTTTTCTTACCATCATTGGTTTAACAGTTGGCCTGACGGTTTTCCTTTTAGTGGCTCTATTCGTTTATAATGAAGAAACGGTTGATTATAACATTCAGAACAGTAACAGAATATATCGCCTCTTTGATGCTGAAAAAAAAGACTGTGGCATTGGCTATGAATTGAAAAATGTGATTTCGCAAAATTATCCGGAAGTTGAAGCAAATTGTGTATTAAATCGTTATGATATG
Organism: uncultured Lentimicrobiaceae bacterium; assembly: GCA_964386145.1. Lineage (GTDB taxonomy): Bacteria > Bacteroidota > Bacteroidia > Bacteroidales > F082 > Sulfidibacterium. Next base: position 609 of record CAYLSW010000299.1, read on the forward strand.
CCTATGATTTTACGGGCTAACAAACACAGTATAAAGCTAAATACAGGCATTTCGACCACAAACAGTTTTTTCGATGTGTTTGACATCCCCATTATTAGCCGGACAGGAAAAAAACCATTTTCTGAAAAGGCATCCATCATCCTGACTCAGACAGCAGCAAAACGACTTTTTGGAGACAAAGATCCCCTGGGCCAAATAGTAAATGTCAATAACTTTTTTAAGGTGAAAGTTACTGCCATCATCAAAGGTTTCCCTAAAAACACAAGCATTGCAGCCGATTACCTGCTCAATAGTGAAGATAAAAATATGAGGATGACAAGGACTTGCAACAATGGCGATTGTTATTCTCCGATGGGTCATTTCTTGTTACTCAAAAAACATACGAATAAAAATCAGTTTATCAAGCACTTTAACCAAACAATCAAACAATATCAAAAAAGAGTTAGCCGCTTTGGTTTACAACCCCTGAGAGATATTTATCTTTCGAAACCAATGGAAAATAACAGCAATCGGTTGGGAAATATCTCGTATATCAAAATAATTTCTCTTATCAGTCTCATTATTCTCATTCTCGCCGTCATTAATTACCTGAATTTTTCTTTGTCACTTCAGTATTCAAAGATCAAAGAAGTTAGTATCAAAAAAATAAACGGAGCTAATAACTTACAGCTGTTTTTCTATTATCTCGCAGAATCGCTGATTGTCATTGTGGTATCAACTCTATTGTCGTTATTGCTTGTCTTTGTGTTTAAGGAGTATTTTTCTTCTCTTGTCGGCGAGACTCTTAACCTGCAAATACTGAAAAAACCATTATTTATAGCGATTTATCTTGCTGTGATAGTTATCATTCTCGGTATAAACAGTATTATCCCTGTTTACTCTTTACTAAAAACAGATGCCATACAAGGTCTGAACAACACCATAATAAGAAACGACAAGGGCACCGCACGGACTATTTTCACAACTACGCAATTCGTAGTTTCTATTGCCCTGCTTACCTCAGTTTTTTTTATTCAAAAGCAATTACATTTTGTGGAAACGAAAGATTTGGGCTTCAACCAACAAAATCTTCTGAAAATAGAAATCCCCTATCTGTTTAAACACTACTCCGCATTTCAAACTGAGATTAATAATCTGAGTTTTGTAAGAGTTTCTTCATATAGTTTCGGCAGTCCGGGAGAAATCATCCTGACCATGGGAAGCGGGGAGAAGAATGTAGATATGGATATTAAAACCATTATGGTTGACAGCAATTTCCTGAAAACATTTCAGATCCATTTACTCAAAGGTCGCCAATTTCTTGGTGGTGATTTCCACAAAGCCTGTATGTTTAACGAAACTGCAATAAAAAAGCTGGGATGGCAAGATCTAAAAAATAGAAAATATAAAATGGGTAAAGAAGGCGGCTATGATGTCATCGGGGTCGTAAACGATTTTTATGTTTCTTCTTTACTGAAAAAAAAGGAACCCGTTTGCCTAATCTATGACAACACAAATAAACCGGATATATTTTCTGTCAGAATTATGCCGGGACATATCCATCAACAAATAGCTCAAATAAAAAAAGTATGGGAATCGTTTTCTGACGATCCGTTCACGTTCGAGTTTTATGATGCATTTTTTAACGCCAAATATCATAAAGCGCAACGGCTCTCCAGATCAATTACCATCATCGCCATAATTGCCATTATCCTGACACTTATTGGGATATTGGGGCAGGTAATCCAAACCTGTGCCTATCGTACCAAAGAAATCGGCATCCGCAAAGTAAATGGCGCCTCGGTTGCAGAAATCGTAATAATGCTTAATAAAGAATTTGTAAAATGGGTAGTCATCGCTTTTGTTGTGGCAGTTCCGATAGCTTATTACGCCATGTATCGCTGGTTAGAAAACTTTGCCTACAAAACGGCACTGAGTTGGTGGATTTTTGTCCTTGCGGGAATAATTGTCCTTGGCATTGCGCTGATAACTGTCAGCTTACAAACATTTAAAGCAGCACGAAGGAATCCCATTGAAGCGCTGAGATATGAGTGATAATGTGATAATGCGATAATGCGAGAATGTGAAGATGTGGG
>CAYLSW010000300.1:0-2652 GCA_964386145.1 uncultured Lentimicrobiaceae bacterium
GACAAACCTTCATTGGACGATTTCACACGTACGCAGATTGCCCTGCTTAAACAAATGGTACGAAAGTTAAAAGAGGGACTGGAACATCCTTTTATGGTACATTTGCTCAATTCGTCCGGCATCAGCCGTTTTCCGGAGGCACAATTCGACATGGTCCGTCTTGGCATCGGCTTGTATGGCATTTCGTCGCACAAAGAAACTGCGGGCAGGCTCCGGCATGTTACCAGCCTGCGCACTGAAATTACTCAAATAAAAGTGGTTAAAGCCGGGGAATCGGTAGGCTATAACCGGAGTTTTGTTGCTGAAAAAGAGAGTCTCATTGCTACGGTTTCGGTTGGCTATGCCGATGGTTTGTTTCGCATACTTGGAAACGGGAATTTCTCCCTTTGGGTAAAAGGAAAAGCCGCTCCTGTTGTGGGCGACATTTGCATGGATATGTGTATGATTGATGTTACCGGAATGAAGGTGAAAGAAGGCGATGCCGTGGTTGTTTTCAATGCTGAACATCCGGTAACAGAGCTGGCAGAAGCAGCAAAAACCATACCGTACGAAGTACTCAGCCGCATTTCGCGAAGGGTGAAACGGGTGTATTTTCACGAGTAGGGAGAGAACCTTTGGCGTTTTGGTAAATCTTTTTTATAGTATTTTCGTGTAACAAATTATTGAAACTCTAAAAAGATATATGCTACATACTGAAAAAATAAAAAATTACTACAAATATTTAATCTACATAATTCCTGCCCTGTATCTTTTGCTGGGTTTCTATTTCCGGCAGATTTTTGGTGATTTGTCGTTGAGGTCAATCGATCCGGAATACGTTCATTTTATCAGTGCACTTTGTGTTTCAACCGGAAAATTCAGCCAGGCCAATATTGACCATCCGGGTTCTGTCCTTCAACTTTTACTTGCTGTGGTTTTCAGGGTTGTTTACTTTTTCAGAGCAAACCGGTTGCCCTACTTTCAGGATGTCATCAGCCATTCTGATTTATACCTTGCTGTCGGAAATCTGGTAATTACGGTTGTCATCTCAGCTGCTATGTTATTAGCCGGCAAGGCTGTTAAAAACATTACCAATAATGTCCTTTACGCTATGGTAATACAAATTTCCCCTCTTCTCATCAATGTTTGGTACGACATTACCGGACGAATCTATCCCGAACTGCTTTTTGTAGTACCCGTTTTTATTCTTCAGGTGTTGCTTCTTCGCGAAATTTACCGTCAGGATAAAAACTATAAACCTCAAATATTCCTGTATGCATTTGCAATAGCATTCGGTATGTCACTAAAGATGACTTTTTTACCTTTTTTGGTTCTTCCGCTGTTTCTTATTAAAAACATTAGGAATAAACTCAGATACCTGCTTTACACCATCCTCTCCTTTTCTCTTCTTTCGCTTCCGGTAGTTTTCCAGTTGAATAAGTTTCGCATCTGGATGGAGAGTATTTTTATACACAGCGGTGCTTACGAGGGAGGAAGTAAAAATATTATTGACTCCGGTTTATTTGTAAAAAACTTTAAAACACTTGTGTCTTCCCAGCATGATTTCTTTTATGCAGCAATATTACTTTTTGTCATGCTTTTGGCTCTTGTCATCACCAAAAGGTCGAAAAAAATTCTCAGACGTATAAGTCTGGGCCTGACCATTGTATTTTTCGGACTCATTTTTATTGTAAGCAAACAATATGCGATAAGATATTTTTTGCCTGCCCTGCTATTCTTTCCTTTTGTGCTGATTCTGAATAAAGAGATGATACAATCATTTTTCGGTAAGAAGATAGTAAATATCGTATTAAGTATTCTTCTCATAATAATCATCGGGTATAAACTAAAGCAGGAGATTCCGTACATGCGTGTTGTCTCCACAAGTGTTAGCGCCCAAATGGCTGCGAGGATTGAAACACGGGATGTGGCCAACACACTTAAAAAAGATAGCTATAAAATTATTGTCAGCCAGGATTACGGAAGCCCGTTCCATGAATATGCCATCATGTATAGTTTTGCTATGGGAGGGAAAAACTGGCCCGGTTATAAAGAGAAACTAAATAAACTTTATCCTGATACCTATCAATATTTTACATGGGATAATACCATAAAATATTGGGGGAAAGCTTTTAACCCCAATGAGATTATTGCTTCGGGAAAACCGGTCTATCTTTATCTCCAAAAAAACAAAGCCGAGCTTTACAACAGGACTATCAGAAAGCTTTTCAAAAACTTTAAGGGATTCACCGTTAAAAAAAAGCTGCTTTTTGAAAATCCCCAAAACAAAGAGGCAATTTTTCAGATATATTTCTCAAAAGTACAGCCCGCTGATTCTGCCCGACAAGTGGTACATAAAAAATAATTCCATGAAATTTCGTCATCTGAAATATCTTCTTCCGGAGGTCATAATCCTATTACTTTTTATTGTATTTATCCGGACAAACCAGATGAAAACCACGGTAGTCATCAAAGCAGATGCAATAGGCTATTATGATTATCTGCCTTCTCTTTTCATTCACCACGATTTAATAAGAAAAAACAAACCTTTTCGGATAGATTCTGCTTTTTACAACCGTATTGACAGAAAAGGAGTTTATGTAAATTATAAAGGATTTAAAGTTGATAAATATCCCATAGGAACGGCTCTTTTACAATGGCCTTTTTTTTATG
>CAYLSW010000301.1:0-2627 GCA_964386145.1 uncultured Lentimicrobiaceae bacterium
AAAGTGCAAAAACAGGTTTGCCCGGACACACAGGATAAATCCCCATCGAGGCAAAAATATACCAACTCGCCATAGCCCCTGCATCATCATCCATATCAGCAATATACCCTTCCGGACTATCTAAAAATACCTCACGTACTATTGGCTTTTTAAATTTTTTACTACCATAACGATTTATTGTTGGTTCCGTAAGAATTTGATGCACTAATTTTTGAGTTTTCCATGGGGCATCTGTATATACATAGAGAAAAGGCACCTGAATATCCGGCTCATTTCCAACATTGAAGAGATGATGAGCAAAAAAATAATCCAGTTGCTTTTCAAAAATCTGTTTACCTCCCATCATCTTTTGTATTCCTCTTATATCGAAAGGAACAAACCAACGGTACTGCCATAAAGTTCCCTGATAAAGTCCCGAACCACCCAGGATATCGGCATCTTTACCCATAACCTTAAACTTCTTGTTCCATACTTTTTTATATTCATAAGCTTTGGAAAGATATGTTTTTGCATCGTCAACATGTCCCAGGTTTTTGGCTATTTCAGCCATTGACCATAAGTCGTAGCTTGATTCCAGAATCTTATCGGGCGTTTCAAATGAAAGGTTTTTCATTTCCGCTTGCATTTGCGGATAAATATCTTCTAAAGAATAATCTAACAGATTTTTGCGTAAGGCATCCAATAGAACAGTTACAGAATGTTCTGTCCGTACCGTTAAGAAAGGCTCTGTAGGGGTTGACCAATTTACTTTTCCCTGTTTATACAACTCCCCTAAGGAGGCCATCATATCGGTATAACGTTTTGGATATAATAATGACAAGAGAGGTAGCTTTGTCCTAAATGTATCCCAAATGGACCATCCGTAAAAGTAATTTTTCTGTTTTGTTTTATAGCGTTTCCCATCACTTCCCCGATATTCTCCATTCTTATCCTGAATAATGAACGGGGTTTGGGTTGCATGATATAACGATGTGTAAAATTTTCTTCTTAATACCTTGTCGGGAGTTTCTATGTTTACTACGGATAATATTTTGTCCCATTCGTTGGCAGCATCTGCCTTTACAGTGGCGAAAGATACACTATCCTTTGCTTTAAGGTTTGCCCTGGCATTTTCCGCGCTAACCACAGAAAGTGCACATCGGACGACTACCTCCCGGCTGTTTAATGTTGAAAATTCTATTTTGATCTTAGCCCCGTCACTGGTTATTTTCGTTCCTTCTTTATCAGCTTTTAATGCATAATAAAATGTGTAACTGCCCTTATTACAAATTTCGGGAGATGATATCTCACCAGAGATAATACCGTTTTTGCCTATTGAATGTTTTTCATAATTATTCCCCACAAAACCTGATGCCAAATCAATAACCAAACCTGCATGTGCTAATTTGGGAAAGATATATTTATGAAAAGCCACTTGTCGGGTAGCGGTTAATTCGACATGTACTTTGTTATCTAATACCACAGAATAGTAACCGGGGGAGGCAATTTCCGAGCTTTTGTCCAACTTTATAGAGTATGGGATTTTTGGATATTTTTTTGTCAGCACGAAGGGTAAAATCCTTAAATTACCACCGACACCCTGACATCCGACACCTGAAAAACGTGTGTTAGAGAAACCCAGCACTTTTCGGGCAGAAAAATCATATCCTGAGTAACCCAATGGGTCTGAATCGGGTGCTGGTTTTACCATTCCAAAGGGAACAGCTGCCGCAGGATCTGTGTGCCCGTGCTCTCCTGAAGTACACATAAACGGATTAACAAGCTCATTTTTTTTAATACTTTCCTGCTGATTGATTTGCGAACTACATGCTGTAAACAGGAGTAAAATTACAAACGAAGTTAATTTCATTCAATTCTTTTTTGCAATTATTTTTATCTGTCAAATATTAAGATAAACTTCTTTAAAATATTCGATTTTAAAGACCCTAAAATTAAACACATCGAAGGGGTTGTACCTTCGATGTGTTTAACATTATATAATTAAAACTTACACTCTTGTTTTTTTTAATAACTAAGCCTTAATAGCCAGGATTTTGAGTGTTAGCCGATTCCGGATTATCGTTTTGTGGTCCGGCATCAACTTCGCTTTGTGGAATTGGCATGTATTCATTTTTACCTGTAACAAATTTTGCCCCAACCAAATAGCCTCTTTTGAGCTTCTCTTTTTCAAAATAAGCATTTAAGACTTTTCCTGCAATATGCCAACGAACCAAATCAAAGAACCGTTGACCTTCTAATGCAAATTCTGCTCTTCTTTCTTCCCGTAAAGCAGTGATAGCCTCTTGGTAATCAGAGAAGGGAGTGTTGTATGTATCTATCAGATAATTTCCTGCATTAGCAGTACCGGCCAGATTTTGAATATATTTGCTATTCTTAGCCCTGTTTCTCACCATATTAATGTATTTTCTTCCAACTTCTAAATTGCCCAGTTCAATAGACGCCTCAGCTTTCCAAAGTAATACGTCAGCATACCTGATAATAATAGTGTTAGCGGCGGTGACATAGGGCCATGTAGGCAAATAATTTGGATCGTTTGCTGAGATTACTCTTTTTTTAGGGGCATATGGTCCATACGTGGCATCATCTCTTTCCCAACTGGCTTCGTACAAAATTCCCAAATCTTTATA
>CAYLSW010000302.1:0-2624 GCA_964386145.1 uncultured Lentimicrobiaceae bacterium
CGCCAAGACGCCAAGACGCCAAGACGCAAATATTTGTTTCACAATAAGTTAGACTTATTATGAAACATCTGCAACTGATTGAAAATCAGGTTAATAAAATTATTACCGGAGTATTGATTCAATGGATTTTAAAACAGATAAGACTTTCATGTCCCTTCATTTCTTAATGGGTTAGCAACCAAATGGTTAGCACTCTATAAATTTAGTCACCTCCCCGTAAAGATCATAAAAATCAGAACGGGTGATTTTTACCTGATAAAACCGGCCGGTTTCCAGTGTGCCGCTTTCTGCCGGAATCAGCACTTCGTTGTCCACTTCCGGTGAGTCAAATTCGGTGCGACCCACATAGTAATCGCCCTCCTTTTTATCCATAATCACCCGGAAGGTCTTTCCAACTTTTTCTTCGTTCAATTCAAATGAAATTTGCTGCTGTAGCACCATCAGCCGGTCTTCACGCTCCTGTTTCACAGCATCGGGAACATCATCGGAAAGTGCAAAGGCCGCCGTGTTATCTTCAGGCGAATACTGAAAGACGCCGAGACGGTCAAATCGTATTTCAGCAACAAAATCCAACAGTTGCCCAAACTCTTCTTCCGTTTCGCCCGGATAGCCCACAATAAAAGTAGAACGCAGTGCCATGCCTGGTACTTTTTCTCGCCATGAGAGAGCCAGCTGACGGGTTTTTTCACCGTCGAGGCCCCGTTTCATCGCCTCCAGAATACGTGTGCTAATGTGTTGCAACGGAATGTCAAGGTACTTACACACTTTCGGGTTTTGCTGCATCACTTCCAGTAAATATTCCGGGAAACCGGCAGGATAAGCATAATGCAGGCGAATCCATTCAATACCATCGATTTCGGAAAGCCGTTGTACAAGTTCGGCAATACGGCGCTTCCCGTATAAATCTACCCCATAATAAGTCAGATCCTGAGCAATGAGCAGCAGCTCTTTCACCCCTTTGGAAGCCAGCTTTTCTGCTTCGGCAATAACCTCTTCAAAAGGTTTTGATACGTGCTTCCCCCGGATAAGCGGAATGGCACAAAAAGCACAGCTGCGGTCGCAACCTTCCGAAATTTTCAGGTAAGCGAAATGGGAAGGCGTGGTCAAATGACGCTCGCCAACCAACTCTTTTTTGTAATCAACTTCCAGTGTTTTCAGGATTTTCGGCAGGTCGTTAACGCCGAAAAACCCATCCACATTGCTCATCTCTTCTGCAAGCTCAGATTTGTAACGCTGCGACAAACAGCCGGTAACAATTACTTTTTGCAGCTGACCGGCCTTTTTCGCTTCTATGGCCCTCAGAATCATGTCAATAGATTCCTCTTTGGCATCCTGAATGAAACCGCAGGTATTGATGACCATAATATCGGCCGGGTCATTGGAATCGCTCATCACCTCATAACGGTCGTCTAACTGACGCATCAGTACTTCGGAATCCACCAGGTTTTTGGAACATCCCAGCGTAACCACATTTACTTTTTGTTTTTTTGTTTTTCTCACAGAGACTTTTTTATGGTAATGTTACAAAATAACCTGACCATTCCGGCTTGTTCTTTTGTAACATAGCCTAAGAGAATAGAGTTTCCACGAATTCTTTGCGGTTAAAGACTTGCAGATCTTCCATTTTCTCGCCCACGCCGATATATTTTACGGGAATTTTAAAGGTGTCGGAGATGCCAATCACCACACCGCCTTTGGCTGTTCCGTCAAGCTTGGTAAGGGCAATGGCATTCACTTCGGTGGCTGCAATAAACTGGCGCGCCTGCTCAATGGCATTTTGGCCTGTGGAAGCATCCAATACCAATAAAATTTCGTGGGGTGCATCGGGGATCAGCTTTTGCATGACCCGTTTAATTTTGGTAAGCTCGTTCATTAGGTTCACCTTGTTGTGCAGCCGGCCGGCGGTGTCGATAATGACGACGTCAGCATCCTGGGCAATGGCCGATTTCACAGTATCATAAGCAACAGAAGCAGGGTCAGCGCCCATGCCCTGGGTTACCATGGGAACATCCACACGCTCCGACCATATTTTCAACTGTGCCACAGCAGCGGCACGGAAAGTGTCCGAGGCACCGAGTATAACTTTTTTGTTGACGCGTTTGAAATTATAGGCCAGTTTTCCGATGGTTGTGGTTTTTCCTACGCCGTTTACTCCAACCACCATGATGACATAAGGTTTCTTGTCTGCAGGCAACTCAAAATCAGCACCATCGCCACTGTGATTTTCCTGCAAAAGGGCTACGATTTCTTCTTTCAGCAGACGGTTCAGCTCATCAACACCGAGATATTTGTCGCGGGCTACACGGGCTTCAATACGGTCGATTATTTTGAGCGTAGTTTCCACGCCTACATCGGAGGTAACGAGGATTTCTTCCAGTTCGTCCAGCACCTCATCGTCTACTTTCGATTTTCCGATAACTGCTTTAGAGAGTTTGTTAAAAACACTTTGTTTGGTTTTTTCGAGTCCTTTGCCCAGTTCTTCTTTTTGCTCTTTTGAAGAAAAGAAAGAGAATAGTCCCATAATTATCAGATTAAAAGTTTGTTATGATTAGGTCAAATATAAAAAACAAAGTATAAAAATAAAAAAAAGCTTCTTCCCGATAACAGGAAAAAGCTTTCTTTTT
>CAYLSW010000303.1:0-2587 GCA_964386145.1 uncultured Lentimicrobiaceae bacterium
ACTTTATCTATCTCTATAATGGGGCTTACTGGTTTCATCTCGACAGTGAACAGTTTATGACTTTCTTAGGTGAGGTTTCATACAAATTGGGAATTCCTCAGCTGAGGTCCCGGCATTATGAATTCAGAAAAAAACTACTGGCACAGTTTCACGCTGTGGCCAACATGCCTCCTCCGCAAATTAATACTGACAGCTCATTGATTAACCTGCTTAACGGGACGTTGGAAATTCGGCCTGACGGCACCAAACTCAGGTCGTTTGACCGAAACGAATTCCTTACTTATCAACTACCTTTTTCCTTTGATTCGGAAGCAAAAGCCCCCATTTTTGAAAACTACCTGAGAACAGTTTTGCCGCATCAGGAACTCCGCGACATATTGGCCGAATATATCGGATATCTTTTCATCCCTAACAACAAGCTGAAGCTTGAAAAGACCATTTTACTGTATGGCTCAGGAGCCAACGGGAAAAGTGTTTTCTTCGATATTATTAATGCTTTGCTGGGCAGGGAAAACGTTTCCACCTATTCCCTGCAAAACCTCACTGACAAATCCGGGTACTACCGCGCCATGATTGGAAACAAACTGGTGAATTACGCCTCTGAAATCAATCGCAAACTGGATCCCACTTTGTTCAAACAATTGGTTTCCGGCGAACCCATCGAAGCCCGCCTGCCTTATGGACAACCTTTTATTTTGGAAAAATATGCCAAACTCATTTTCAACACCAACGAACTTCCCAAAGATGTGGAACACACCGATGCCTATTTTCGCAGGTTTCTGATTATCCCCTTTGAAGTGGTCATCCCTGAACATTTACAAGACAAAAGCCTGGCAAATAAGATTATTGTAAGCGAGCTTCCCGGTGTCCTGAATTGGGTTCTGCAAGGACTCAAACGGTTGACCCATAACAAAGCTTTTACCCAAAGTGAAATTGTCGTCAACCAGGTACAATCCTATAAGAACGAATCTGACACGGTCTATCTGTTCATCGAAGAGATGGGTTATGTACCCGATGATTCCAATTACAAAACCTTGCGCGACCTCTACCATCATTATAAAATCTTCTGTACGGATAACAATTACAGGGCTTTTAGTAACCGGAGTTTTTCAAAACAGCTTAAAGCCCATAACTTTAAAACAAAAAGGATCAGTCAGGGGAATATTGTTTTCTGCAAAATAGACCCCTCAATATATATTTAATTCTAAGCTACATTATCTACATCTACATGAATTATCAAAAATCAGGCGACAAAAAAACAATGTAGATGTAGATAATGTAGATGAAACAAAAAAGGTTTTCATACCCCCTTGTTAAATTAAATCTATTGTCACATCGTCACATTATCACATTGTCACAAAAAATGTCCCAATACCGCTACCATCTGGAGCCATACCGCAGCAAAGCCAACCGTTACACCTGTCCGGCCTGCAAAAGCCCCCATCAGTTTACCCGTTATATCGACACTGAAACAGGTGAATACCTCGCCGATAACGTAGGAATATGCAACCGCCTCACCAGCTGCGGTTATCACTATTCGCCCAAGGATTATTTCCGCGACAATAAAATTCTCAATCCAAACCAGCATACACCAATTTCAAAAAGGCTACCGGTTATTTCACCGGAAAAGAAAATCCACAAAGAAAATATGCCCCAATTTATCCCCCCTGAAATTTTTCAGAAAAGCCTCTCCAATTACGAAAACAACAACCTCATCCAATACCTGAAAACTATTTTTGATGAAGAAACCGTTTTTTACCTCATCAATATTTATAAAATTGGTACATCAAACCATTTTGGTGGCGGTACCACAATATTCTGGCAACTTGACACTGCCGGGAAAATCCGCACCGGAAAACTCATCAAATACGACCCCAAAACAGGCAAACGCATTAAAAAACCTTTCGTGGCCACCAACTGGGTACATGCCCTGGAGTACAAAAAGGGCTATAACCTGAGCCAATGCCTGTTTGGTGAACATCTGCTGGCCGAAGACCTTATTTCACCGGTGGCCATTGTCGAAAGTGAAAAAACCGCCATCATTGCCCTGGCAAAGATGCCGGAATACCTTTGGCTGGCCACCGGCAGCCTTACAGAATTCAAACCCGCCAAACTCAACATTCTGAAAAACCGGAAAGTAGTGGCCTTTCCCGACCTCGGCACCTTCGACATCTGGAAGAAAAAAGCTTCTGAGATGAGCTTTTATATCAAGGTTTCTGACTACCTCGAAAGAAACGCCACCAATGAACAAAGAAAAAAAGGCCTTGACATTGCCGACTTTTTGTAAGCAATTTATCTTCGCATGATGATGTTCAATACTTTTTGATTAGTCTCAAACAATTTATTGTAAAGTTTTGGGCAGTGGTTACTGCCTATAAATTTACAACCTTCACAACTCCTGATTATCCAAAAAACTTTCCTAAATTAGTCCCCTTGTTTGATACGTGTTTATTTAATTGTTTGCCAATATGAAGAAATTAGAAATGCTTGAAAAAGTAAAAGCTTTGGACGGCCTTTCCGCTGAAGAAAAATCCTACCTCATTAACCTGGTTAATACCAAAAAAAAGTACGGCCTGGTTTGGGAAGA
>CAYLSW010000304.1:0-2582 GCA_964386145.1 uncultured Lentimicrobiaceae bacterium
GCGTACATAGTTATATAACCGGCATTTCGCGGTACACTTTACCATCCAACTGACAGCCTCCTTTGGCATGATAAAAATTTTTTGACGCAATAGTCGGGTCATTATTATCAACATTAGAACTTTTCCGACCCCATTGCTTAAAGAAAAACGGAGTATTGTATTCCCTGCAAACCCGTAAAATATTATCAACCCAGGATTTTTCTATTTTCCTTGCACCGGAACCTGATTCACCCCCGACTATAACCCAATCTATTGAGAAAAGGTATTTATTAAGAGATTCTATTGATCCGATAAGGGGCTCGCAGGAGAGGAATTTCGTTTTTGCAGGTATATTTAAAAGATCCTTTATCCTCGGTGTAACTTTCTCGTTCTCAACAGTTACCCCCATCCATATATTTTCTGTCCATTTTAATTTGCCGGCAATGCGAAGCAACCGTTCGGAACGTTTTGTCAATATTTGGTAATTGTGCTGTGGCGTTTCATTCATTACCTTAAAGACATCCTCAATAAACGCGTCCGGAACTTCATGATGAAACAGGTCACTCATAGAATTAACAAAAACTATACGAGGCTTCCCCCATTTGTAGGGTCTTTTCAATTCTTCGGGATGCAAAGTAAGCTTAAACCCATTTTGGTATTTAGGCAAACCCATGGCTTTTAGCCTCAAGGATAAAGGTTCAGCATAACAAAGCAGGCAACCATCTGATATTTTGGTACATCCCGTAGTGGGGTTCCATGTCATTTCAGTCCATTCGATATTTGATTTTGCCATAATTAATTACGTTATTAATCTTCAATAAATTGAAACATAACTATTTTCTTTGGAGGTCTTTTAAAGTTGCTGTAATTAATGTAAAAAGCAGCTTTTCTTACCGGTTCGCCAGCAGGGCTGATGACAGAGAACCCTTTTTCCTCCTTTTGGAACTGCATTAATACCTTGTTTGCATGTCTTGGCAGAAAACCATTTTCCAAACCGAATAAATAGACCTCACCATTTGTTCTGAGATTGGTAGAAGAAATAAAATGCTTTAACTTATTTGGGAAATTAGAGATTTGTATTTCTGAGAACATGTCAGTTTGTTTCGATAATATTTTAAAGCCTTTACCTTGTTTTTCATCAATTTTCCACTTTGCTTCTAACATTTTTTCAAATCCTAATATATTTGGTGTAAAGAAAAAAAGTGAATATGTGTTTTGTTGACTTCTCTCAATAGAAAACGTGTCAACAAATATCCTTTCATTTTTCAAAAAAACTCTGAAAGCTTTTTTCAAATTTTCAATAAAGTTCAATACAGAGGTATGCCCTTTCAATTCTATATTCTGTCTAAAGAGTGGAAGCAGGAACTCTTTCAACGGTTCTCCTCCCGGAAAATCATCTTCGCTCAAAGATTTCTTCTGAAAGCGATACATATGAGAAACAGGCAAAAATAATATTATTTCAACGTTTCCATTTGACAGTAATCTTTTCAAATCATCAGGATGAATTTCTTTATACCCGTAAGGATCAATAAAAAGCAATGCCTTTTCGTTTCTAAACGAAGAAACTGTTTTTAAGACTTTGGGGAATAAATCAAGATAATTTTCACTTGAGTATTCTATTTCAACGTTTTTTGGAACAAACATTTCCGAAATATACTTTTTAACTCTGTCAACTTTTAGCGTGCCTTTCTCTATTTGTGATTCATCTTTGTCATTAAACATGACCTTTAAGTTGGGAATCGTTTTATTGTTTGTAAAATAGTGGTTTTTTATCTTTTCTATCGCAATTATTGGACTACCCTTTGATCCGTCTTCATATTTCCCTTCTCCACACATTAAATCATATAGGTGTATCCTTTTAATATAGGGTACACGACTTAATATATTTAAGTAAGCACCTAAATAGCTTGAATATAACTCAATTTTTGCTTTTGAATGTTCAAGTTGCACCAGTTTTGCATCATGACTTTTCATTATCACATTCTTAAAATTTTATCTTAAGTACAAACCCATGTTCAATACAAGCACTTTTTACAAATTCAATTTCATCTGAATGGCCTGCACCTGCTGTTTCAGCTGTTTTACTTCTTCGGCCAGCCGGTCTTTTTCCTTATTAATTGCAGGGACTTCGGAGCTGATGTAGTTGACGAATTTCCAGATTTCCCTGATTTCGGTAACTGGCAATTCGTAAGGAAGATACAGCGGATTCAAAGAGTAAAGTTTGATCTTCCCTTCCTCTTTTATCTTGTTTTCCAACACCTTAAAAACAATACCATCCTCTTTGGTCAGCACAATGTAAGCATGGTGGTTACGAACAAAATTCCAGTCCTGTACAAACTCGCCGGTGACGTAAGAGCCATCGGGAATAGGCAGCATGGAGTCACCACTCACCTGAAACGTACGGTATTTCTTTTGTTTGGACAAAAAAGGCAGCTTGAAAGTGGGCAGCACTTTGATGTAATCCGGATCGGCAAACCCGGTGGCATATCCGGCTTTGGCCTTTTCGTTCACCAGCTCAATATTTTCTTCGTTGTCCTGGTCCACCGTAGTAGCCAGCACGCGCAGGTTACTGCCTTTCACATAGATGTCGTAGCCGCGCTCCA
>CAYLSW010000305.1:0-2558 GCA_964386145.1 uncultured Lentimicrobiaceae bacterium
TCCAGATTCTTTTCCAGATATTGCCGGGTCAGCATATTCAGATAATCAACGGCTTTAGGCAGAGTATGAGATTTTAAGGTCAGTTTCAGGATAGAAGCTTCGCGATTTATGGGTTCAATTTTTACTCCCATGTAAAGTTTTGTAAGTGAGATATAATCGTTGAAAACGAATTGATAGCTATTATCAAAATCTTTCTCAGGGTCAAAGTTTTTATTCAGGACTACCTTAAAAGTATTGTAACGGGATTTCACCACCTCACCAAAACGATATTTTCCTTTGATATTGGCTTTGTCAATCTTCCCTTTCTCAAATTTCCGCTTAGCATAATTGTATTTCCTAATCAATTCTCCTTCAGCTGTAATGGAATATTCGTTTTTATTTAAAACCTTCAGGTCATATCTTAAACCCACAGCCTGGGGAACAGTGCTGTCAAACACAATCCTGAAAGGCGCCGTTTTATACATTTCCTTTGTCATCAATCCATCTTTCACAAAATAGGAAACCTCAAAATGCAATTCACGAATTGACCGGAAAGCCAAAGAAAAGGAACTCAGTTTTCCAATCTCATTCTCAATATTTTGCTGAGTATTAGCCAGCCCCAAGCCTAATAAAGCTGATGGATCAAGCTTTGATTTGTCCGCTTTCACCAAAACGGTTGTTGTGACTTCATACTCAGGATTGGTGTATTTATTAAACAGAAACGCAACAATAATAGCGACAAAAATTGAAATCCCAAACAGATACCAGTGACGGGAAAATTTAAAAAACAGTGCCTTAATGTCTATGCTTTCTTCCTGTGGTTGAATGTTATCGAAGTTTTCCAAGGTTGCTTTGTTTAAGGTTATTTTTTAAAGAAACTGATAAGAAGAAGAGACGTTGAAAGGGCACTGAAGACAATACCATAAGGGAATGTTGCAAATGAAAACTGCTTACCTTTCAAAGGCGGCACATATACAATGTCGTTGGGCTTGAGATAAAAATAAGGTGAAGACAACAAATCTTTTTTAGTCATGTCAACGTGGAAAACTTCAGATCCGTTTTTGGATTGGCGAATAATGGTAACATCGCTTCTTTTGGCAAAGTCAGAGAGATCACCAGCCATGGAGACCGCTTCAAAAAGGTTGATGTTGTTTTGATAAATTTTGTATTGCCCCGGCCTTCTTACCTCCCCCAGCAGGGTAATGTTGAAATTAACCAACTTGACAATAACGATTGCTTTTTTCAGATACAAACTGAGCTTCTTCTGAATAGCCTCCTTAACCTGGGCTACCGTCATGTTTTTCACATAAATATCACCGGTAAGTGGAAATTGTACAGTACCCTTAGTAGATACCATATAACTGTTCAGATAAACTGATACATCCGACTGAACATTTTGTGCATATTGTCCTCCGCCCATGGAGTTGAGAAAGAGGTTGGTTTTTTCGTCCATACTGACCACACGGATATAAAGGTTGTCTCCGGACTGAATACGATAGTTGATCTTACGTTGATTCTTAAACATTGACATGGTATCAGCTGCATTTTTTACCTGCATATAAAGTATCTTTTTTTGCGGAACACAGGAGACCAGAAACAGGCTTGCCAAGCCCACCAGAAAAATAAATTTAAAACCAAAAAAATTGTGTGTTTTCATCTAATACGGACTTTTAAAAAAATAATCTAGGATGAGATCGGCCACAAAGATAAATGTTTTTTAAAATATGACAAATCTTTCTGTTAAAAAAAAGTTTTTAAACTGATATTTATTCACCGGATATAATTTCTTTAATCACCAGCGGAAAATATTTGTATTCAAGCTGATGAATTTTCTCTGCAAGGCTCTCTGCTGTATCGGTTTCCAGCACTTCCGTTTCAGCCTGAAAAATTATTTTTCCATCATCATATTTCTCATTTACAAAATGAATGGTAATACCGCTTCTCCTTTCCCCCGAAGCAATAACGGCTTTATGAACATACATTCCGTACATTCCCTTTCCACCAAAACCAGGTAAAATTGCAGGATGAAGGTTGATCATTTTGTCGGGAAAGTGTCGAATGAGAGCTGTTGGGATTTTCCATAAAAATCCTGCCAAAACAATAAGGTCGGTTTGCAGATTTCCAAGATGGCGAATGAGTGTTTGTGGTGAGGCAAAATCTGGCCTGGTTAAAATTCGCACAGGAATTCCGAGGTTCTTTGCCCGTTCCATAACTCCTGCACGTGGATTATTTGTCAATACTTCAACAACCCTTATATCCATACTTTGCGCAAAATAACGGATAATATTTTCGGCATTAGTACCGCTTCCCGAAGCAAAAAGGACAATGTTTTTCTTTCTCTCTTTCATTATTGACCGGACTTTGTCCGGCAAAAATAATCACTTTACACTTGCCGCTTTCAAAAGAGCCGAAAGCTATGGGAGAAAAGTTAAACTCTGGTGTTTTTATAATAATAATAAATTGTTACTCAAACCAGTATAACACAATGATTTATAATACATTGGTGCATGTTAAGACGGAATCGTTATCTTTTTTTTGGTTTTTATTTCATTAATGCATTACTTTGCACCCTGTTTAAC
>CAYLSW010000306.1:0-2548 GCA_964386145.1 uncultured Lentimicrobiaceae bacterium
GATAACCCCCAAAGGTCAGCCGGGAAATGAGAAACCACGGCTTTTCCGGTTGCCTTCTGACGGTGCACTTGTCAACAGGCTGGGTTTTAACAACAAGGGAATGGAGGCTGCTGCCGGCAGGCTGAAAAAGCACCGGAAAACAGCAGATGTTGTGATTGGCGCAAATCTCGGCAAAAACACACTGACGCCTAACGCGAACGCTGCGGAAGATTACCTCCGGCTTTTTGAAAAACTTTTTGATGTGGCAGATTATTTTGTGGTCAATGTGAGTTGTCCTAACATCAGTGACCTGCGTGAATTACAAGACAAAGAAGTGCTGCGGAAGATTCTAAACAGGCTGCAAACTGTGAACCGCCAAAAATCACATCCCAAACCTATTCTGCTCAAAGTCTCTCCCGATCTGAATTTTTCACAGCTGGAAGAGGTGGTAGAGCTTGTGTCGGAAACGGGCATTGCCGGTGTGGTGGCAGTGAATACAACCATTGGACGCTCGCAAATGAAAACGCCGGAAGAAGATGTACGGCAGATTGGTAGTGGTGGCCTGAGTGGTAAACCGTTACAGAGCAGAGCATTAGAAGTGGTACGGTATCTCTCGGAGAAATCGGGCGGGGTTTTCCCGATTATTGGTGTGGGCGGAATTTTTACGCCGGAGGATGCTTTGCAAATGCTGGATGCCGGCGCCGACCTTGTGCAGGTTTATACCGGTTTTATCTACGAAGGGCCTTTTATCGCAAGGCGGATAAATAAGGCTATTGCGAAAAGGGAGAAAAGAGAAAAGTAGGCGTTGTAACTTTTGTTTTTCGAAACAAAGACCAATACAAAACTTTTTCAGGTGCAAAAATATTTTCCATCCTGTAGTTGATGTTGCCGGATAATTCCAAACGCAAACCCCGGAGGATCATATTGAGCAAACCAGTAATTTCACGATGTCTGAAAAAAGAGTCTTCTCTTCAAGGATATGAAACCCCGATTCTTGCAGATTCCATTTTGTCTTTCTTACCATGCTGGTACCGATTAAAGGAATTGTGATACCGCTCATTGAATATAAAAAAATATTGTTAACCCAGTGGGAACTTCTCATGTGTTCGAGAAATATTGCTTTTCCATCAGGCTTCAGCACCCTCCTGATTTCTTTGAACCCTGCCACTGGATTGGGAACCGTACAGAAAACGAAAGTTGAAATCACAAAGTCAAAATGGTTGTCTGGAAATTCCATGTCTGTAATGTCCATTTGTAAGAGCTTTATCTTCTTTTCAGGATAAGCTTTTACTTTTTCGCTTGCCTTATTTAACATCCCTTTGCTAAAATCTATGCCCGTAACGGATATATCCTCGCTATAATAAGGAATGTTTTTTCCTGTGCCAATACCCGCTTCCAGGAGCGATGAACCCGCCGGGATCATTTCAAACACCATACGTCTCCAGTTCCCGAATTTACTTTTCTCCACAGGAGCCTCAAACAGATCGTAGAACCTTGAGAATTTGTCGTATTTTTTATATGTTTCCATTTTCAACTTCTTTTGGTTCTTCTTGTTTCGGACATTGATAATTGTCTAGTGTTTGTCGTTCCATTTTGGTGCTTACCAAACGAATTTCATTCGTCAATTAAACCTATGGATTTCCCATCCAAAGTGGCTTAATTTTTGAATTTACCGAAGGTTTTTAGACATTTCGTCAAAATCTTCTTTTGTAATCTCACCTCTGGCATATCTTTCTTTTAATATTTCCAGAGGCGTATTTTTTGGCACGTTAGGGCTTCCTATAAAATTGTTTCCGGTACGGTTGACCAGTGTGATTATAAGCCATATTACTAATGCCATTACAATTAATCCTCCACCCCATCCTATCATCATAATATTTATTTTTTCGGTTAAATTATTTTTACACTTTTTTTATTCTGTTTCAGATGGTTTTTGTTTTACTTTTCATGACCATCTTTTTACATGCACAAAAGTACTTTTGTTTAAACGGAATTTCGTTATATAATTTTTGAAAAGAGTTATATGTTTTTCAACCCTCAACCGGCGCGTGAATATTTTGCATGCCCCGGCTGCCAAATTCGTTCCCTCCGGTTGTTTTTCCGGCATCTTGACTCTCCTTTTTCGTAACCTGTTCATTAAAACCACATGTGAGCAAGAAAGATATTTAATGCTAATTTGATATTACAAGCTGTTAATCTTGTGTCAGCATATAAGGTACTAATTCCCAATCCTCTATTTCTTATTATGGTTTAACCTTTTTGCCATCCTTCTTTTCTTCAGATTCCCTGTTATTATATCCCGTTGTAAGATTGAAAATAAAAAAGCTTTAATTCGCTGAAATATAGCTTATTCGATGATATTATCATGTCGTTCAGATTCATAAATCGGTACGGGTAAAACTTGTTTTTCACCTATTAACAGTGTTATATTTGTTTTACGTTTTTGAGTTTTGATTAATCCAAAGTCAACAGTACTATTATTATAGATTAAACAAACAGAGTAAAAACCTTAAACAAAAACATTATGAAAACGCTATCTTTACTATTTATCGGACTTCTCATTTCGGGA
>CAYLSW010000307.1:0-2548 GCA_964386145.1 uncultured Lentimicrobiaceae bacterium
ATCTGCTGAAAGCCAAACAAGATGGCGTGGACATCAGAGGCTACTTTGTGTGGTCGCTCACCGACAATTTTGAATGGGACAAAGGCTATCGCCCACGGTTTGGCCTAATCTATATCGAATACAAAAACAACCTGAAAAGAGTTATGAAAGACTCCGGTTACTGGTTTATGCATTTCCTGAAATAAGATACTGAACAGAGCTACGACCTTATATTAAACCCGGAGAATACCAATCTGTGTTTCTACAACTATTGTAAGGACAAAATGGCACTCCTTTCCTTTGGCATAGGGTTTGATTATCGCTCCAACATAAAAATCCTGAAATAAAAACATAAAAGATATGACGACACAAAAAGGAAAAATTGATATCCAGACTGAGAATATCTTTCCTATTATCAAGAAATTTCTCTATTCTGATCATGAGATTTTTCTCAGAGAGCTGATTTCCAACGCAGTGGATGCAACCCAAAAGCTAAAAACGCTTGCCTCAATGGGGAAAGTCAAAGATGAGTTGGGCGATTTAACTATCCATGTGGAAATAGACAAAAAAAATAAGACACTTACCGTTAGCGACCGTGGTCTTGGCATGACTGGCGAAGAGGTGGACAAATACATCAACCAGATTGCCTTTTCCAGCGCCGAAGAATTTGTGAAAAAGTTCAAAACAAAATCGGAAGCCGAACAAAATGCCCTCATCGGCCATTTCGGACTGGGATTTTACTCCTCTTTTATGGTTTCCGACAAGGTTGTCATTAACACAAAGACATACAAAAAAGGCGGTAGTACCAAAGCCGTCCGCTGGGAGTGTGACGGAAGTCCGGAATATACCATGGAAGACTCCGAAAAAAAAGATCGCGGAACGGAAATAATGCTGCACATAAGCGAAGATAGCAAAGAATTTCTCGAAGATTACCGCGTAGAAGAATTGCTAAAAAAATATTGTAAATTCCTTCCTGTTCCCATTCAGTTCGGCATGGAAACCATTTTTGAACCTGTAGAAGGTGAAAAAGATGAGGATGGCAACCCAAAAACCAAAGAGGTTAAACGTCCGAAAATCATCAACAACATCGAACCTCTATGGAAAAAATCACCATCCGATGCCAAAGAGGAGGAATACAAAGCCTTTTATCGCGAACTCTATCCCATGAGTTTTGAAGATCCATTGTTTCATATCCATCTCAACGTGGATTATCCTTTTAACCTGACCGGTATTTTGTATTTCCCAAAAGCCAAAAAGGATTACGAATTGCAGCGCAATAAAATTCAGCTTTACAGCAACCAGGTTTTTATTACCGATTCGGTGGAAGGTATTGTTCCGGAATTTCTCACGTTGCTGCACGGAGTAATTGATTCTCCCGACATCCCGCTGAACGTAAGCCGATCGTACCTTCAAAGCGACCAAAATGTAAAAAAAATATCAGGATACATCACGCGGAAAGTAGCTGACAAACTGGCTGAACTCTTTAAAGCCGACCGCAAAAACTTTGAAGAGAAATGGGACGATATTAAGGTATTCATTGAATACGGTATGATCTCCGAACCTAAATTCTATGATAAAGCTGAAAAATTTGCCCTGCTGAAAAATACCGATGGTAAGTATTTCACGTTGGATGAATACAAAGCTGAGATTGAAAAAACTCAAAAAGACAAGGATAAAAAGCTGATTTATCTCTATGCCACCAATGTGGACGAGCAATACACCTATATTCAAAACGCCAAAGAACGTGGTTATGATGTGCTAATGATGGACGGCGTATTGGATCCCCATTTTATCAACACACTGGAACAAAAGCTCACTGATTCTTCTTTTGCCCGCGTGGACTCAAACACCATCGACAAGCTAATTGTAAAAGAAGATGAAGCACCCTCAAAACTGGATGACAAACAAAAAGAGAAAATCAAAGCTGCGTTTGAACGGAACATCGACAAAAAACAATTTGAGGTGAGTTTTGAGAATCTGAGTGAATCCGAAATGCCGGTTACCATCATTCAAAATGAGTTTATGCGCCGCATGAAAGATATGGAAGCTGTTGGTGGTAGTCCCATGATGGGTATGGGCGGACTTCCCGACACCTACAATCTGGTTATCAACACAAACAACCCGCTTATCAATAAAATCCCGGAGATGGAAGACGAGAAAAAAGCAGATGAACTTATTCACCAGATATACGATTTGGCAAGACTTTCCAAAAATCTTTTGAAGGGAAAAGAGTTGGATAAATTTGTAAAAAGAAGTGTAAAACTGGTAAATTAAATACAGAATACAAACGTTTGCGCAACAGGGAAAACAGGAACCTGCATATTCTCTTTTTTATAAAAAATTAAGAGCCTGCAGCTGATAAAACGATATACAGTAAATTAATAAATAGTACATTAGCAAAATATTTGAAACAAAAGAAAATGAAAAAATCCTGGATAATTATTATAGCCATAGCTGTTGTTCTTTTCCTCCTGTACGGATGGACTAGCAATTCTTACAACGAAATGGTTAACAAATCGGAAGCCGTAAAAGCGCAATGGTCGCAGGTTGAAAATGTTTACCAGCGCCG
>CAYLSW010000308.1:0-2536 GCA_964386145.1 uncultured Lentimicrobiaceae bacterium
CAGAAAGGTTTACTACCGATGGGTCTGCTTCCACCTGTCCGAAATCAGGGTTTACCGTAAAATTGAGCGTCAGGTCGTTGGTAACGGCAATTTTCCCGTCCAAACCAATTGAATAGCCTGGTGAAATTCCTGTGGCAA
This sequence comes from uncultured Lentimicrobiaceae bacterium, assembly GCA_964386145.1. Taxonomy (GTDB): domain Bacteria; phylum Bacteroidota; class Bacteroidia; order Bacteroidales; family F082; genus Sulfidibacterium. The sequence goes on from CAYLSW010000308.1 coordinate 139, forward strand.
AAGGGTTTTTCGGCTGCTTTTCCTCTGTCTTCAATTTGCCAAGGAGATAAGGTGAGAGAGCCACTTCTTTTTTGGGATGTATGTTGTCGATGCCGGTAAGGCTTCCCCAGTGGCTTACCCAGCCCGATTCTTTTTTGGATTGTGGCGACCACAAATCCATCTCCTGTTTGCGATAAATTTTCCGCATAAACTGAAGGCCCCAAACATGATTCGTTGCTTTGGCAAAACGTAATTGTGACAGAGGAATACGCATTTCGGCAACCCATCCCAACGAGTCAATGGAGGTTTTAACATACCAAACCGGATTCCAGGTGGCATCCATCTGGTTATCATTGGTGAACTTACCATCAAACTTTACACCGACGGCATTAGCCGAAAAAACAAAACCCGTCAGCTTATCGTTGTAACTGTCAATGCCGATAGCTACCCAGTCACCATCAGTTTTATCACGGCGTGAGAGGATTCTCTCAATTTTGGAAGGGTCTGTGTCATAAGCACGTATAGCTACATAAAGATTGTTGTTGTCGTATAGAATTTTAAAAGCTGTTTTTTGCGAGGGTGCTTTTCCATCATATGGTTCATACTGGGTAAAGTTATCACCCCAGGGAGCTAAATTCCAAACTTTATCATTCAAATGTCCATCAATTACGGGCGGTTTTCCTTTTACTTCTACTGCTTTGTACGAGACATGACGTGTTTGTGCGGAAAGCGTTGATCCAGAAAACAGGAGCAAAGGAATAACGGCTGCAAGCTGAAACAAAAACGGGATATGATGATTTATCTTCCTTGTCATTCTAAGAAACTTTTATAAAATCAGGTTTGCTCAGATTATAATATTCGGGATGTTTGGCATGAAAACGACAATAAAATTTCTTGATTTCTTTTATATCTGCGTTATAGTCTCCCGTGGGATAATAGACAGGCCCTAAACCGCCTCTTTTATCCTTGTAATCAATGAATGCCATGATAATGGGTACATGATTTTCGACAGCTATCTGATAAAATCCTTTTTTCCATTGCTTAACCAGTTTTCTGGTGCCTTCCGGTGTTATCACCAGAAAAAAAGGATTGTTCTTTTTAAAATGGTTGAGAATCTCATGTAAAAGCCCGGTAAGCCTGGCCTGGTTTACCGGCTGCCCTCCCAAAACAGTGAGCAGCCAGCCTAACGGCCACTTGAAATATTTCTCATTTATCATAAACCTGACGTTGATATCAAGTACCCAAAAGGCAAGGCGTCCATAGACAAAATCCCAAAGCGACGTGTGTGGAGCCACAATGATAACGGCTTTCTCAAGGGAGGAAGGTATTTTTCCGGTAATTGTCCAATTCAGCAATCGGCATAAAATAAAGTTTGCAATCCTTTGCATTTCCAAATTTTAGGGAGCACAAATTTAGGAAATTTCCTGGTTTTTGTCAGCTCTTTTTTCTTTCAGATATTGGCTGCTGAGGTTGAAGTTTTGGGGATTCTTTGCCACTCTTCCTTTGTAAAAATCTTCAATTTTTTTAAGGTCTTCTTCGTAGTTACCCGTTGGAAATAAAACCGTACCAAAAATAGCGGCTTTTTCTTTGTAGTCAAGAGCTGCAAATAGTATAGGAACTCCGGCTTTCTCAGCAATATAATAATAACCCCTTTTCCATTTGGTGCTTAACGATCGTGTGCCTTCCGGTGTTATGGCGAGGTTTAATTCATCTTTTTCGCGGAACAAAGCGGCAAGTGAATCTACTTTGCTCAGGTTGCCCCTGCGATCCAGAGGAATACCCCCAAGCTTTTTCAGCAAGGGGCCTAAGGGCCAGAAAAACATCTCTTTTTTGATAATAACATTCACTTTTATTCCAATGGAAGTGATGGCCAGCATGCCCCACAAATAATCCCAGTTAGAGGTGTGCGGCGCTTCTATAATAAGGAGTTTTTTGTACTCTGCGGGAACTTCCCCTATGGTTTTCCAGCCAAACAGATTCAATAGCCATTTTGAAAATTTTCTCATGGTGCGAAAATAAGGAATTTCGCCGTACCAGTCTCCCGGAACACAGATAAAGAAACGGCTATGAAATTAAATCATAACCGTTTCCGTAATCAAAATCAGGTATCAATTACCAGATGTAGGCTCTCTCCTTTTTAGGAATAAAAAGTTTGTCACCGGGTTTAATATGGAATGCTTTAATAAAAGGAGTCATGTTAAAAGGCGGAATGTTTACCCTTGCTTCGCCGGGGCTGTGTACATCGGTTTTCAACCGCTTAGCCATCTCTTTCGGACGAATATTTTGCCGCCACACCTGTGCAAAGGCCATGAAAAACCGTTGGGTACCTGTAAAACCATCAATCTTTTTCGGTGTCTTACCGTTCAGTGATTTTAAATAGGCTTCGTAGGAAATATTGAGGCCGCCAAGGTCAGCAATA
>CAYLSW010000309.1:0-2531 GCA_964386145.1 uncultured Lentimicrobiaceae bacterium
GCCCAGGCTTTGCGATTCATCCTCTTTGACGCGCCAATCCGGCGTAATCAACCGGAAGCACAAAGAAAACAAATCGGTTAAAAAACTCGCCAGCTTCTCGGTTGCGTCCCCCGTGTCCTGTTCGCCTGGGTCCGGATCACCCGGCCCGGTATCACCGTACATAGCACGATCGACAAAATCCTTGCTTATCTTTTCATCGGCTGCAATCTCATCCCATTCCTGATCCACTTTTTCAGAACTGGTATCGACATTGTTTACCGCGTCGTTTTTTTCAACAGCCATGATCCCACTCCTATCAAAACCCCGATTACAATAAATAGTATGCCGCCCTTCTCTTTCTCATTTTCTGGGGTATCTACTTTTTCCGGAATATCTACTTTTTCCGGCACCGGGTTTACCGCGGGTTCCAGGCCGACCACGACCCCGCCGATATCCTCGGAGGCTTCCCCGGCGTCAATCAAACGCTGGATTTCTGCCTGAGCTTTGTTGGTATTGAATGGGACACGCCCATGCACCGGCCTTAGCATCGACAACGCCACCGTATCGACTGGAGTTTTCATTTGCACACTGGCATTGTGGCCCCCACTCGACACAGTCACGGCATAAGTTCTGTTCTGGTTTTGATTGCTGCCCGGGTACGGATTGATTTTCATCTGGCATAGTAAGGCTCCTATCGAAAAAAATTAAAATAGATATCTAGCAACGTGACCTGGTCTGAAGAAGGATTTGATGTGAAATAAAATTCCTGACAATATTCAAATTCAGGAAGCTGTGACGGGTTGAAGAAAAACATATTAGTAGGGACACGAGGTAGGCTTGCACAACCGCGTTCGATTACCATCCGGTTATGCTCCAATACATAAGAAAATATGTCATTCAGGCGGCCATCAGTGACGACTTTAAAGTCATCCGTTAATGTGCCCGCGCGCAAAATGAAAACGACTTCTCTGAGTCTCATTTCATTACTGCTTAACTGAACATTGAGGGTATTGCCTGGATTAAGAGACAAGGAGTACTTAGTGCTCATCATATTATCCCTGGGGCGTCGAACATATCTGGCGTGTAGCCCTTCATCAACGCAAGTCTGAACGAGAGATTTAAGATCAGGTTTTCGGTCTCGCCAGCGGACAGTGGAACCCATAAACAATCATCTTCATCGGTAACGATCGAGAGCTTGATTCTGGTGACGTCGGTTCCGATATCAGAAATTTCAATGGTGTTGTTCTGCATTTTCGTTCTCCTGTTTTCTGTTTATAAAACCGTCCGGCCTGTTCTGCTCTTAAAGCAAACCCTCCCTAGCAGTCCAAACTAGGGAGGGCGGACTCGCACAAACAAAACAAGACGGCCGCCGAGCGGCCTACAACCAGGGGCAGGATGCAAAAGAGGAAGCACAGAGCCAAGCCGGGTTGATAGGGTACTTATACGTCACAATTATGTGACTAGTCAACAAAATTGAGTCGTTCCAGAAAGTGCGACGTCTGCTATATTGTGGACACGGGGACACAACACGGAGACCATAGCCATGTATAAAACAGCCTATTATATTGATTTAGCTAAGAAAAACGCTGGTATAACGTCAGATTACATGCTGGCAAAGCTGCTGAATGTTGATCGCAGAGTTATCAGTAATCATCGAAACGGACGGCCGTTTAGCGACGAAATGACATTCAGGATCGCGATTCTGGCTCAGGTAAACCCGGCTGAAATTACGGCAGCAATTAACGAAGAAAAAGCACGAACACCAGAAAAAAAGAAGTTTTGGCGTGGGCAGTTTAGGACGCTGCGTAACACGACAGGGTTGACCCTGTTCGCCGTGCTGATTAATTACCCGATGATTTACAACAAGGTAGAAGCGGCGCAACTTAACATAAACAATGTTATGCGCACTTCAGACTTGCAGAATAAACTCTCTACGTAGTTCAGTGGGATTTTTTCCGTAAAAATCTGCGCTTCCATTCAAACCAGGTATTTCACCGCGAAATAAATCTAACTTGGGATCGTATTCAATTTTTGCCTTATAAGAATCAATTTTCATTATGTTCATGGCAATACCTCATTTGATTCTAACCATTTTAGGATACTAACAAGCGGGGCCACTTGACTAAGTTGCGTTTCGCAACCATAATGCAACCATTTGTAATTGATAGGAGCCTATGCTATGCCTGCTTTAACCATAAAAAACATCCCCGACGACCTCTACGATGAGCTAAAAAACATTGCAAAACAACACCATAGAAGTATTAATAGCGAGGTTATTGTGTGCCTTAAACGCTCGCTACTTCCAAAACGAATCAGCCCGGAGGAACGACTTAGTACGATTCGAGCCATTCGCTCCCAGATTAAACCTAACACCATTACAGCAGAAGATATTGAACAAGCGATAAATGAAGGACGGCCATGATTATTGCTGACACTAATATTATTTCTTATCTTCTGTTACCGACTTCATATACAAATTCGGTTGAAAACCTTTATGAAATTGATCCTGACTGGTCAGCACCCATACTTTGGAAAAGTGAGTTTCGTAATGT
>CAYLSW010000310.1:0-2527 GCA_964386145.1 uncultured Lentimicrobiaceae bacterium
AGATATTTTAAGATTTGCTAATTCCGTAAGCCCTATTTAACAAGCTTAACGCCGGGCACTTCCATCAATTTTCCCTTTACAAAAACAGCAGCCTGGATGGTTGTTCCACGAGGTACCACAAAAGCTCTGTCATATTTTTTTGAATTTAATGTCGGACGACTGCCGTCTGTGGTGTAGTGTATTTCCGGATGATAAATTTCCGATTGCAAGGCTACCCGGAAGCCTGATTTCGTACTATCCTGCATGACGATATCCACTTTGTAGGAACCCGTTGAGAAGTTGTAGCCCAGCGCCTTATAAATCAGAAAATGCTGACTGACCCGTCTTTGAAAATCGGGCCAGTTTCTCTCTTTTGCCGGTGTCCAGTCCGTTTCGGCAAGGGCAGCCATACGTGGCAAAGCCATATATTGTACCTTTTTAATGTCAGGCATGTACTCTGTCCATACACATCCCTCCGCACCTATAATATACTTTGCTTCCCCCGCATTCAGTTCTGCCGGTACAGGCTCATAAGAATACACTTTCTTCAGGCTGGTGAGACCACCGGCGGCCAAGGGTTGAAATTTTGGATTGGCCTGATAACGGGTAAAATAGAGGTATTGAATGGGAGCCATAATCACATCGTGACCCTGGCGTGCTGCCGCAATACCGCCCTTTATACCACGCCACGACTCTAAGGTGGCATGAGGAGGAAGTCCGCCTTCCAGAATTTCGTCCCAGCCAATCAATTTGCGGCCATGAGCATTTAAGAACTTCCCGATACGGCGAATAAACCAGCTTTGCAGCCCATCTTCATCTTTTAAATGGTATTTCTCAATGATTTGCTGGCAAAACTTACTGGATTTCCATTGGCCTTTGGGCACTTCGTCACCGCCAATGTGGATATATTTGGAAGGGAACAACTCCATCACCTCCGTCAATACGTTTTCTAAAAAGCGAAAGGTTTTTTCCCTGGGACAATAAATATCTTTGGTACCGCCCCAGGTGGTTAATACATGGAAAGGGCCGGGAGTGCATGCCAACTCCGGATAAGCTGCCAACGCAGCCTCCGAATGTCCCGGCATTTCTATCTCCGGAATAATGGTGATATGTCTTTGGGAAGCATAACGGACAATGTCGCGTATTTGTGCCTGCGTATAGAATCCGCCATAGCGCTTTACATCATATCTTGCCGGCTTTATTCCGTAGTGTCCTATTAGTGTTGAGTCACGCCAGGCGCCAATTTCCGTTAATTTCGGATATTTTTTGATTTCAATCCTCCAGCCCTGATCATCCGTCAAATGCCAGTGAAAAGTGTTATACTTATACATGGCGAGCATGTCGATGAACTTCTTTATGGCGGCAGGCGGGAAAAAATGGCGGCTCACATCCAAAAGCATGCCCCGATAAGGAAAACGCGGTGCATCCTGAATAAGACATTGTGGAATTTCCCACTTTTTTTGATGAACAGAGGCGTAAAAAGAGGGTGGAAGCAACTGCAAAAGGGATTGTATTCCATAAAAAATACCTTTGGAAGTCAGTGCCAGTATAGTAATATTCTTTTTGTCCGCTTTAAGCTGATATCCTTCCGGATTATCAGAAGCCTTTGGATTCAAACGGAGAATGATGGCATTTTTTAAATTTTCATTACTTGAATAAAAAATAATTTCCGGTTTATGACCCGTATGTTTTCTGATAATATCGGCCAGGTATTGCGACTCAAATTTCAGGTTATCCGAATCGGGAACTAAAATACGCGTGTTTTCATTTAGCTCAAAACTTCCCCTATGAACAGTCAGATGTACAGGCTCGGGAATGATACTTACTTGTTTTGGCCTCAAACTTTCTTTGCAGGAGAACAAAGAAAACGAAAGAAGAAGAAGCAACACTATATTAGACCTTTTCATTATGTGTATATTTAGCCTGATTAATTCATAAATTGACCTTGCGAAGCCAAACTGCTGTGGTTAAAGGCAATACTCAATCTCCGATTCTCGAAATAGCTAAGGCCATTCCTGCAAGTCGAAAATCTGCGCTCCCCTTTACTCTTCGTATTTTGACTTCTCATGACGAAAAACTTATGAATTATTCATGTTAGAAAATTATAAATTAATTTGTTTTTAATTGAATATTATTTTTTTATTACGCGCTAACAAATGTATAAATTTTTATTTAATTCACTATACTATTTTAAATAATTTATAAAAGTCGAAACAACTTTGATAGATAATGAATAAACTACTTGCGTGAGTGCAGAACCCCGGCAACTTATATCAATAGTCCGGTAAAAAATTCTACCAATGTGATTCTTAGATAAATAGAATTGCTTCATAATAAGTGTAACTTATTATGAAGCAATTATTTGTGTCTTTGCGAGAACGAAAAATTAACGGAGTATTGTTATATAAAAGTCCGGTGGAAGGTCTATTTTATCCTTCAGATTTCTTTAGGCGCATCAATACTGAAAAAGCCCGGTCGATATCGTTCTCACCCACCAAAATGGTAAATTCATTTGTTGTGGATATCAGTTCCTCAATGTTAATATTTT
>CAYLSW010000311.1:0-2450 GCA_964386145.1 uncultured Lentimicrobiaceae bacterium
CTGCTACCATGGATTGGATGGTTCAGGAACAGGAGAGGGGTATTACCATTACTTCCGCTGCTACTACCGTTTTTTGGGAACTGAACAACAACAAGCACAAGATTAACATTATTGATACTCCCGGACATGTCGATTTTACCGTTGAGGTTGAACGTTCACTGCGTGTACTTGACGGCGCCGTCAGCCTGTTTTGTGCTGTTGGTGGTGTTGAACCACAGTCGGAGACTGTCTGGAGGCAGGCCAATAAATACCATGTGCCCCGTATCAGCTTTGTGAATAAGATGGATCGTTCCGGTGCCGATTTCTTTGGTGTTATTGACCAGATAAAAGAGCGTCTTGGCGCCAATCCGGTTCCTATTCAGATTCCCATTGGTGTGGAAGATGATTTTCAGGGTATTATTGACCTTGTGCGAAATAAAGCTTTCATCTGGGATGATTCTACACAAGGTGTTAAGATTGTAGAAATCCCTATTCCTGATGACCTTGTCGATACGGCTTATGAATATCGTATGAAACTCATCGAAGGTGTTGCAGTGGAAAGCGACGAGCTCCTGGAAAAGTTTCTGGAAAATCCTGATTCTATTACCGAGCAGGAGATGATTGATGTGATTCGGGCTGCTACTCTTGAATTGCGGATAACTCCGGTAATGTGTGGCTCGGCTTTTAAGAACAAAGGGATTCAAATGCTGCTCAATGCCATCGTTGATTTTCTGCCCAGCCCGCTGGATATTGAATCGGTAAAAGGATTAAATCCAAAGACCGAAAAAGAGGAAATAAGAAGGCCTGACCCGGATGATAATTTTTCTGCTTTGGCTTTTAAAATAGCAACTGATCCTTACATGGGGCGCCTTTGTTTCTTCCGCGTTTATTCAGGTACTCTTAAAGCCGGTTCTTATGTTTTAAATGTCTCTACCGGGAAAAAAGAGCGTATCAGCCGTATCATGCAGATGCATGCCAACAAGCAAAATCCACTCGACAAGATTGAAGCCGGTGATATTGGCGCTGCTGTCGGATTTAAAACCATCCGTACAGGTGATACTCTTACCGATGAAAAACATCCTATTATTCTGGAATCCATTACTTTTCCTGATCCTGTAATTAGCGTTGCCATCGAACCTAAGACACAAGGTGATATGGAGAAAATGGGAGTTGCTTTGGCAAAACTTGCCGAAGAAGACCCTACTTTTAAGGTGCATACAGATGAAAATTCAGGTCAGACCATTATTTCGGGTATGGGAGAGCTTCATTTGGATATTCTTATTGATCGCCTGAAACGTGAATTTAAAGTTGAGTGTCAGGTGGGAAATCCACAGGTTGCTTATAAAGAGGCTATTACAGCTTCTGTTACCCATCGTGAAATTTACAAAAAACAGACTGGTGGTCGTGGTAAATTTGCCGACATCCAGTTTGAAATTTCTCCTGCCAAAGGCGATGAGGCAGGCTTGGAATTTATTGATGAGGTGAAAGGAGGAAACATTCCGAGAGAATTTATTCCTTCGGTAAAAAAAGGTTTTGAAATGGCCATGCAAAATGGTGTTTTGGCCGGCTATCCTCTCGAAAGTATGCGTGTTCGCTTGTTTGATGGCAGCTTTCATCCGGTAGATTCCGATCAGCTTTCTTTTGAGATGGCTGCCAAACGGGGATTCAAAGCCGCTGCCCGCAAAGCCAAATCCGTCTTGCTCGAACCTATCATGAAATTGGAAGTGGTTACTCCTGATGAAAATGTGGGTGATGTCACCGGTGATTTGAACAGACGTCGTGCCATACTTGAAGATATTACTACTAAAACAGGTTTTCAGGTTGTAAAAGCCAAAGTCCCCTTGTCGGAAATGTTTGGCTATGTTACTTCTTTGCGTACGTTGACTTCGGGACGCGCCTCTTCCACTATGGAATTTCATAGTTATAAAGCTACTCCGGCTTCTATTGCCGAGGATATTATTGATAAGATAAAAGGTATTGTTAAAACTATATAAAGTGAGCCAAAGAATAAGAATAAAACTAAAATCTTACGATCATAATCTCGTTGATAAATCAGCTGAGAAGATCGTGAAGACGGTAAAATCGACAGGTGCCGTGGTGAGTGGTCCTATCCCTTTACCTACACATAAGAAAATATACACAGTGAATCGTTCTACTTTTGTGAATAAGAAAGCACGCGAACAGTTTCAGCTTGACACCTACAAAAGGTTGATGGATGTGTATAATTCTTCTTCAAAAACCATTGATGCGCTTATGAAACTTGAGCTGCCCAGTGGTGTTGAAGTAGAAATAAAAGTTTGATAAACAATAACAGGCTTAAAGAAATAAAGCAATGTCAGGAATAATCGGAAAAAAAATAGGTATGACCAGCATCTTTGACGCGGATGGGAAAAATGTTCCCTGCACCGTTATTGAGGCCGGCCCGTGTGTGGTTACGCAGGTGCGTACCCTCGAAAAAGACGGGTATTCGG
>CAYLSW010000312.1:0-2443 GCA_964386145.1 uncultured Lentimicrobiaceae bacterium
TGATTGCCGTAAATTCTGATTTCATTATCTCCTCCTGCTTAAATTGACCGAACATATTATTCTACTGCCAATAGCAACATAATTTACAAAATTAAGCACATAATTTAAATATTCCAAAAAAAAATCACGTTTGCAGTATAATATGTATTATTTGCAGGAGTATACGTAATTAATAATCTATGAGCCGTTTCTAAAAAGGTAGATTTTTGTCAAAATCAAGGCGTGGTGATTTTTTTAACCGGAGTTAACTGATTGTTAATGAGGATTGAAAAAATCAGCATAACGCAGAGTTTGGCAACAAAGAACCTTTTGAGTGGACTCATCTATAAATGAAAGAATCGAAACTAATAGACCATGTCAGGGAAGTAATTCGCACCGTACAGGAATTACCTGGCATAAGGATGTTCGAACTACAATGAACTATACACATGTACTCAATAGAAATAAATTTAATATTAGAAGTCCACTTGACATATGAAATTTTCAATCATACTTTTGGAAGCAACATAGGCACAACAGGAGTTCATAGTGGCGCATGTTGTAAGTAATACCTAGTTAAGACAAAGATTTGCAAAATTAAAGATGTTGCAAATCAAGAAAAATATTAGTAGAAATGCGGCACGCACTATAGCCGCAAATCGAATTCGATAATGCGTTAGTCGGATAGGGCGATGTGGAAGTAAAGCTCAAAAGCATAAAAAAAGCACCATTTCGGTGCTTTTTTCTTTTCGTAACAAACCTTTACAAATAAGATTTCAATATTTTACTCCGTGAAGTCTGTTTCAGGCGGCGGATGGCTTTTTCCTTGATTTGACGTACACGCTCGCGGGTCAGGTCAAATTTCTCACCAATCTCCTCAAGTGTCATTGGGTGACCACCGTTGAGGCCGAAATACAAACGGACAACGTCTGCTTCACGTTGTGTGAGAGTCGAAATGGCACGGTCTATTTCCTTGCGCAGCGACTCATAAAGCAAGCCTGTCTCCGGCGTCACCGACTCCTCACTTTTCAGGATGTCGTACATGTTGTTGTCTTCGTCCTGAATCAAAGGTGCATCCATAGAGACGTGTCTTCCGGCATTTCTCTTGGATTCTTTCACCTCATTGACTGTCATATCCAGTACTCCGGCAATCTCTCTGTAGTCGGGTTCGCGCTCGTATTTCTGCTCCAGCTTTGCGGTGGCTTTGTTAATTTTGTTGATGGAGCCAATCTTGTTCAGTGGCAGGCGTACAATACGCGATTGTTCGGCCAGTGCCTGAAGAATGGACTGGCGAATCCACCACACAGCGTATGAGATAAATTTGAAGCCGCGTGTTTCGTCAAAACGTTGTGCTGCTTTGATAAGGCCGAGGTTTCCTTCGTTAATCAGGTCAGGAAGACTTAATCCCTGGTTTTGGTACTGCTTTGAAACGGAAACCACAAACCTCAGGTTGGCTTTTGTCAGCTCTTCCAAGGCCTTTTTATCACCCTGTTTAATCCTTCTTGCCAGTTCAACTTCCTGCTCTGCGGTAATCAAATCAACCTTTCCGATTTCCTGCAAATATTTGTCAAGGGATGCGGTTTCCCGGTTGGTTACCTGCTTGGTGATTTTAAGCTGCCTCATGCTCTCTTTCCTTTTGTTTTTGGTTTATGGACTACGTTTATTGTGATGAAAAGTTTCGTTCCGAAAGATTAATTTCGCTCGGGCCTTTTAATCAGTGCTTTACGTGAGAGCTTCATTTTGCCGTTACGTTCATCCACCCCGATAAGTTTCACTTTTACTTTCTCACCTTCGTGCAGAACGCTTTCAACATTTTCAATACGTTTCCAGTCGATTTCAGAAATATGGAGTAACCCTTCCTTGCCGGGAAGAATCTCCACAAAGGCACCGAAAGGAACAATACTTTTGATAGTACCTTCGTAAACTTCGCCCACTTCCGGAACGGCGACAATGCCTTTGATGCGTGCTTTGGCTGCTTCAATGGAGGCTTTGTCGGGCGAAACGATATCGATGACGCCATAATTTCCAACCTCTTCTATCACAATAGTTGTATTGGTTTCGCGCTGCATCTCCTGGATAACTTTTCCGCCGGGTCCAATCACGGCACCGATAAATTCCTTGGCAATCATCATGCGCTCAATACGCGGAACATTTTCTTTGTAGTCGGAACGAGGCTCGGTGATAGTCTTGGCCATTTCGCCTAAAATGTGCAGACGTCCCTGGCGGGCCTGTTCCAGTGCTTCAGCCAGCACTTCGTAAGGCAGGCCATCCACTTTGATGTCCATCTGGCAGGCCGTTATGCCGTCTCTCGTTCCGGTAACTTTAAAGTCCATGTCGCCGAAGTGATCTTCGTCGCCGAGGATATCGGAAAGGACAGCATATTTTTTTGTTTCGGTATCGGTAATCAATCCCATGGCAATTCCAGCCACCGGTTTTTTGATTTTTACACCGGCATCCATAAGCG
>CAYLSW010000313.1:0-2432 GCA_964386145.1 uncultured Lentimicrobiaceae bacterium
TTTTCTTAGCCGGTTCATGGAGTAAGTCCATAAATTCCGAAGTCCTGATTTCCAGGATATTAACTACCTTTTGTATTCTTGCTACGAGGACGTTATAAAAGATGTAAGCCATGATGCCGACAATCAATCCTCCTACGGTGGTAATCATGGCCTGATAAATACCTTGTGAAAGCAGCTCAATATTGATATTGTTTCCGGCCATGGACATATCATAAAAAGCGCGTATCATGCCGATAACGGTTCCGAGAAATCCCAGCATGGGAGCGGCGCCGGCAATGGTCGCCAGCCCGGCCACATTTTTCTCCAATTGCGAGACTTCTAACTTTCCCACATTTTCAATGGCCGCATTGATATCGTTGAGAGGTTTCCCCAGCCTGAGCAATCCCTTTTCAATCATTCTGCCAATAGGCGAATTGTTTGTCTTACACAAAGCTTTGGCCGAATCTAATTTGCCGCTCAGGATAAACTCCCTGATATTGTTCATAAAATTTTTGTCTTCGTTTGAGGCTCTGTTGATGACGAGGTATCTTTCGAAGAAAATATAAACTGCAATCACCGAAAGCAGGCCGAGAATGGCCATAATCCATCCTCCTTTTTCTACCAGCTGGATGATAGGCAGGCTGATTTCACCTTTAACGGCTTCGGTTCCCAGCACATGGGCGGTTTCGTGTAGCTGAAGAATAATGGCTGATATCATAATTTATATCCTTAAAAAATTTAGTTGTAAAAATACAAGCTGTGGTGTAAATGAATATTGCCTGTTCTGTTTCTTTTAAACATTACACTGTTAATGAAACTGAAAAACCGGTAAATTATTATGCCTTTCGGCATAGAATAACAGGTCACTATTCAAATATTATAATTTTTCCCCACTTGTGATGATTAAGCTTTTTAAGATAGAAACCGGATTAAATTCTTTCCTTACATTTGCCCCTGATTAATTTCAAATTTTTATTAACTAACGCAAACAGATATGTTTAGTTTTACCTTAATGATGGTGGTGTTTATTCTTGGATATACTGCTATAGCCTTGGAACATCCCCTGTCAATTGATAAAGCAGCATCGGCTTTGATGTTGGGTGTTGTCATTTGGGCCGTTTATATGTTGGATGTCTCTGGTATTCTTTCTCTCGGTTTCAGTGATGCCTGGAAAAATTTCAGCGAAAGTTCAATGATGGTTGCATTTTTAAAAGCGCATCCTCAAGCCACACTTCTTGAACAGATGAGATATTTTGTGGTTGACAAACAAGTTGTTGAACATCTTGGAGAGATAAGTGAAATTCTTTTCTTCCTGCTTGGTGCAATGACCATAGTGGAAACTGTGGATCAGCATCAGGGCTTCAAGCTTATTACTGATAAAATTACGACTACCAGCAAAGTGAAGCTTTTATGGATTCTGAGCATCCTCACCTTTTTTATGTCAGCCATCCTGGACAACCTTACAACGACTATTGTGATTGTTACCTTGTTGAATAAACTGGTAGCCGATAAGAAAACCCGGTGGTTCTTTGCCAGTATGGTGGTTATTGCTGCCAATGCGGGAGGTGCATTCTCTCCCATTGGCGATGTAACTACCATTATGCTTTGGATAGGCGGACAGGTTACAGCTGCCAATATTATTGCCATGGTATTTGTTCCCAGTGTCTTCAATATGCTTTTCCCCTTACTTATTGTCTCTGTTTATTTAAAAGGAACAGTGGAAAAACCCAAGGTTGATGTAACTGAGTCGGCTGCATTCACCACGCCATTCGATCGTAAACTTATGCTCTTTATGGGGATAGGTGCACTAATATTTGTCCCTGTATTTAAAACAATTACTCATCTGCCTCCTTACATGGGAATGTTGTTTGGCTTAAGTGTAATTTGGATAACCACAGAGTTAATTCATAAAGGTAAAACAGCCGAGGATCGTCGAAAATTGTCCGTTATGGGTGTACTGAAAAGGGTAGATATTCCGACCATTTTCTTTTTCCTTGGCATTTTGTTGGCAGTTGCCGCGCTTCAGTCTGCCGGTCATCTGGCACTGGCCAGCCACTGGCTTGACAAAAACGTTCACAATATTTATGGTATCAATGCTGCTATTGGATTATTATCTTCCATTGTTGATAACGTACCGCTCACGGCAGGAGCCATGGGCATGTATCCTGTTCTGACACACGCTATGGTAGCTGCTTCTGCCGAACCCGTTTATTTGCATCATTTCATACAGGATGGTGCCTTCTGGGAACTGTTAGCTTATGCTGCAGGAACAGGTGGAAGTATTCTAATCATTGGTTCTGCTGCCGGCGTTGCCGCTATGGCATTGGAAAAAATTGATTTCATATGGTATATGAAGAAAATCAGCTGGCTGGCGTTGATTGGATACTTTGGCGGTATTCTGATTTACTGGCTGCAGGATTTGGTTCTTTTCCATATGTGATAATTATTATCCC
>CAYLSW010000314.1:0-2430 GCA_964386145.1 uncultured Lentimicrobiaceae bacterium
GCGCGAATGTTTCGCGTGCCGTGACTATAATAAGGGGATAATGCAAGATAATAAACTACCCCGAGGCAGAGCCATCGAGGTATTAAGTGGAGTTTGCTTTGCAAACATATTTATTTCCGATCCAGAGGGTCGGGGAATTGAACCACTTTAGATTAAATATAAGCGTTCAATATCTTTGTTAGCAGTTACATCACAATCATTCCAATGATAAAAACCGTTATGAATAAGATTAGGATATAAGCCACGTAGGCACTGATTTTACCATTCATCAATACCCCTGCCACCCTTGCTCCGACCTTCTGAATCAGACGGGTAATCGCCTCGGTGGGGCGTATTAAAAGATCTCCCACTTTAATGCTGCTTTGCGTTTTAGACCTTGTTTCGCGTGTACGATAAAAACCGCGCAGGATGTGTTTCAATATTTGCGAGTAAGCAGGCGCGGTGAAGAACTCAGCTTCTTCCAGTTTAATGCCCCCGTTCCAGGACTCTACCTTACGTACTTTTTTCTTGTTTTTCATAAAAATCCACAGGGGAATAATCAGTAGAACAAGCATGATAATACCGATAAAAGTAGGAGATATTACACCAAAAGCAGGCATCCCCGAAGCAAGTACCAACGGAGCCGGAATTCCGAGAAGGCCAATTAACAACTGTGGGAAACCGATTAGTATAATAATCAGAGGCAGTCCGATTCCACCGAGCACAATGAGTGATTCCAGTCCTACCTCTGCTATATGCATCAACCGGTTGGGGATGGGCCGGCTTTTCCGACCGTGGTCATACCCAAGGGCTGTATAACCAATGAGTTTTACCATGGCGAAACTGATTAATCCTATTGCCAGTGCAATAAGTATTCCGGCCAACGCAGAAAAAAAGGCAATGGCAATACTTGGAAAACGGTAAGACTGAAACAACGTTTCCAGTATCATCCATTCGCCGGCATAGCCAATCAACGGAGGGAAGGCGCTAAAAGAAAGAGCAGAAATAACAATACCCAAAGCAGGAATCCGGCCTACTCCACTCCACACGCCTCTTGTCTCATCAATCGTATGTACATTATAAGCTTCTTTGGCATGACCAACCGACATAAACAGCAATGTTTTTGATAAAGTATGGGAAATCACAAGGATGATAGAAGCCGCCAGAGCAAAGGTAGCAAGATAATGCAGGTTTTTAATACCAAATCCTTCTGCCAGGGCATAAAAGCCGATGGCCGTTAAAATCATCCCGTTGTTTTCTACGGTTGAATAGGCGGGCAGTAATCTTATTTTATTTGCAGCAGCAGCCTGTAGGCCGCCCCAGAATGCAGAAAAAGCGCCCAGCAGGATAATGACCATATCCCATGTTTGGTTGTTGGGCAGCAGAGGGATAATTCTTTCAAGGCCATAAACGCCCATTAGGGTTACGGGGGCGCTAAGCAAGGCAGCTGTATTGTCCGGAATATCTCCGTATATGCCCCGCATCCAGCCATGAAAAGGTACAATATCCATTTTAATGATAAAGCCCAGCGAAATCAGTATCAGCACAAAGAAACTGCCGTTATGCATGGCATCGAACGACAGACTTCCGGTGATAGAATATAATGCCGCAAAGCCAATCACCAAACAAACGGTTGACAACTCACCAAAGGCAAGAAAGCGGAAGGAACGTTCAAAAGATTTACCGTTTTCCTGCATCATCAAAAAGGCAAAGATGGTCATAACTTCCCAACCGATGAGCAACGTAATTCCATCGTGTGCAGTTAAAATCAACAACATACCCATCAGAGACAGGTTAAATCCCACCGAAAGTCTTTTTTTTGGATAAAGTTTTGAATAATCGATGGAATACAATGCCAGCGCCATCCATGAGAAAGCGGCAATGATGATAAAGATACCGGATAAGTGATCAATGGACAAGGTGAGGACAACACTATGCGACAGGGGGAAGCGCCATAAAACCAATGTGCGCGTCAATGCGTAGCATCCTGTCAGAAAAGCACCGGCAGAACCTGCAAAGCTAAAAATGTAACTCAGCCTGGTCTTTGAGGAAAAGAGAGCACCGGATGCAAACAAAAGTAATGTGATAATAAATAAGAATTTCATGATTGTTTCCTTTTCTTTTTGGCTATGTCCAGTAGTAATCCTAAGATTTGTGATGGGGAGGGCACTCCCGTTAGCGCCGCTATATGGTTCGGTAATTCAGGATATTCGCCAAGTTCGGGTTGACCTGGATTATCATCTATGGTTATCGTATAGAAGGGCCTGGGAAGCTGGGATATCGTCTCTTTCAAAGGGTCAATCATGTTTCTGACCGGATGCCCCAGTATCAACAGCACATCAGCGTGCCGGGGAGAGTCTGTCAGGTAAATGCCAAAACGATGAATATTGTATTGCGGAGCTTCGAGAGCGCTGATCTCAAAATTCAAAGCGTTGCTACTCCCCACATCGA
>CAYLSW010000315.1:0-2405 GCA_964386145.1 uncultured Lentimicrobiaceae bacterium
CCCATTTTCAGCGAAGGTATGTTTAATACCGACTGATCGGATAATGTGGGAGAACCGTACATTTTTCTGCCCCATTTTAATCCTGCCTGCACAAAAGGGTGTGTTTCGCCAATGAAAGAAGAATTAAGATGAAAGGAACGGGCCACCAATTTACTTTTGGTTTGTGAATCCAGCACTTCGAAAATCTCGCGGTTGGTATATTTATCATTTACGCGTACATCAATAACAAAGTGACAGGAGTTTGGAACAACATTGTGCTGTTCACCTGCCTTTATCTGAGTCACGGTCATCTTAACTTTTCCCAATAAGGGTGAAACTTTCTCAAAGGTATAATGGCGAATACGTGTGATGTCATCGAGTGCGTTGTAAATGGCGTTTTCCGTATTTTCATGTGCGGCATGCCCGGCCTTTCCGGGAGCATAAGCGTCAATGACGAGCAGTCCCTTTTCTGCAATGGCCAGTTGCATGCCGGTTGGCTCACCCACCACGGCAAAGTCAAGATGAGGCAACTCCTTCTGCAAGCTGTTCAGCCCGTTAGAACCTGAGCTTTCTTCTTCCGCAGTGATAGCTAATAAGAGATTGTATTTCAGGTCTTTATAATCATAGAAATGGAGAAAAGTGCTGAGCAAAGAGATTAGTGGGCCACCGGCATCATTGCTGCCAAGTCCATACAGCTTTCCATCCTCAATATCCGGAGAAAACGGGTTGCGGGTATAGCCTTTGTTGGGTTTTACCGTATCCATGTGCGAATTTAACAGTACCGTTGGTTTTGAAGTATCAAAAAACAGGTTACGAGCCCAGACATTATTCTCCGATGTGTGGAATTTTACTCCTGCCGCTTTTAACCAATTTTGCAAAATAAGACTGACATTTTTCTCTTCTTCGGAAAAAGAGGGCGTACGGATCAATACTTTTAGTAAATCCAAAGCTTTATTTTCCAATATTTCCGTTTCCATATGCTTAAAAATTTGTATTTCGTTGCCTGCCAGTTGTTTATATTTCACGCAAAGAACGCAGAAAGTAATTTAAGTTAAGATCGCAAAGCCTTTTAATCATCCCCGTGCCTGTCCGGATTGCAGACGTGCCTGTCCGGATTTGCAGACGGGTGTGTCTAAAACCAATCATGGACGTTTCATTTTATAAGATTAGTTGTGTGGATAATGTTGGGCTATCATGCAAAAGTGTATCATCCCCAATGATGACTTCCGAAACATTTCTCTCCAGCGCAGCAAAACCGGTATGAAGTTTGGGCAACATGCCGTGATGAATGAAACCTTCTTCCGCACCCTGCTTGTAGGTAGCAAAATCCAACAGTGGGATTACCGAAAGATTGTCGTCACTATCCCTCAGCACCCCTTTTTTTTCAAAGCAGTAAAATAGTTTGGTTTCATATAATTCGCTCATGGCCATTGCAATTTCTGCTGCCACTGTATCAGAATTGGTATTCAGAAGTTTCCCGTTTCCATCGTGGGTGATGGCACTAAATACCGGAGTAAGCCCGTTTGACAGCAAGGTTTGTATCAGGCTTGCATTTACCTTTTCAATATCTCCCACAAAGCCGTAATCAATCTCCCCAACCGGCCGTTTGCGGGCGACGATGGCGTTGGCATCGGCACCCGAAAGACCAATAGCATTGCAGTTGTGTTTTTGTAACCCGGCTATAATCAGTTTGTTCACCCATCCTGCATAAACCATGGTAACGGTTTCAATATCTTTCTCTGTGGTAATTCTTCTCCCATCCACCATTTGAGGCTTTATCCCCAATTTCATACTTAACCGGCTGGCCATCGATCCTCCTCCGTGAATAAGGATTTTGTCTCCTTTCAGGCGGGCAAATGCAGATAGAAACTTTCCCAGTCGAATTTCATCATCGATGAGCTTCCCTCCTATTTTTACAACCTTCAACTTATTTGCCATGGCTTTGACTATTTCTGTTTATTTTCTGTTAAACGGGACAACGCATCTGTGAGCGCCAACGGAAATGCCGATACCTCTTTTTTCGTAATGCACAGTGGCGGTAATATCCGGAGCAGGTTGGGATTGGACGATGAACCTGTTAGAATTTGATGTTGGTAAAGCAACTCTTTTCTCAACTCCTGAACGGGGAAATCAAACGCCAGGCCAATCATAAGTCCTTTTCCTTTGATTTGTTTGACTTCCGAAATATCAATTAGTGCCGATGTCAGATAATGATTGAGTTCCAAAACATTTTCCAAAAGGTTTTCCTGCTCCAAAACTTCCAGTACTGCCAACCCGGCAGCGCAAGCCAGTGGATTTCCTCCAAAGGTGGTTCCGAGCATTCCATACCATGATTTGATGGCTGGATGAATGAGCAACCCTGCCATGGGAAAACCATTCCCCATTCCTTTGGCCATGGTAATAATATCAGGTTTTATACCGGCATA
>CAYLSW010000316.1:0-2386 GCA_964386145.1 uncultured Lentimicrobiaceae bacterium
CGTTACCATAACCTCCACGATGAGATTATCAAAGCCTTTCTGGCTTACATACATGACGTGAAAGCTGTCGATTTCCCTAACGACAAAGAGCAGTATTGATTCCTCTTATAGCCTGGTTTTATGAGTGACATACTTCCCCTGGAAAGTCGTATCTTATTTGAAGATAATCACCTGATTGTAGTCAACAAATTACCCTCGGAAATCGTTCAGGGTGACAAAACCGGTGATGAGCCGCTGAGTGAAACGCTAAAACACTACCTCAAAGAAGAATATCATAAGCCGGGGAATGTCTTTCTCGGTGTTGTCCATCGCCTTGACCGGCCGGTGAGTGGTGTGCTGGTGTTTGCCAAAACAGGAAAAGCGTTAAGCCGTATGAACGAGCTATTGAAACAGCGTGCCTTGCAGAAAACATATTGGGCCATCGTAAAAAACAGGCCACCGCAAACCATAGGGAAACTGGTGCATTATCTGGAGCGTAACCAAAAGAAAAATAAGTCCTTTGTGCGTAAAGCTCCCGGAAAAGAGGGTAAAGAAGCTATCCTGAGTTATCGGTTGCTGGCATCCGGCGAACGCTATCATTTGCTCGAAGTGGATTTGCATACCGGCCGGCATCATCAAATCAGAGCACAACTGGCGGCTATTGGATGTCCCGTAAAAGGCGATTTGAAATATGGTTTTCCGCGTAGTAATCCGGATGCTTCCATAAGTTTACATGCCCGCAAAGTCTCTTTTGTTCATCCTGTGAAAAAAGAGACGCTGGAAATTACCGCTGACCCGCCACATGATGTGCTGTGGGATTATTTTTTGAAACAGGTCATGCTATTAAAAAAATAATCACTTTTTTTGCTGCTTTATAGACATTCACGTACAATAAAAGCCATCCGTTACGGTTATCAATTAATCATTTTAAATTTTGAATAAAGTTGAAAAGTTACGCTAAAAAACGCAGTTATTCGCCTACCGAAGAAAAGCTGAATATCTTGTCGCACGGAATGGGATTTCTTGCTGCTGTCCCCGCAACTGTTTTTCTCATCCTAAAAGCATCGCTACACGGTGATGTCTGGCAGATTGTAAGTGTGAGCATTTACGGTGCCAGTATGATGACGCTCTATCTGGCCTCTACGTTATATCATTCGGCAAAGAATCCGGAGAAAAGACACAAACTCAACGTCTTTGACCACGCTTCCATTTATCTGCTGATTGCGGGAACTTATACACCGTTTTTGTTGGTCACCCTTCGCGGCGCGTGGGGGTGGAGTCTGTTTGGCGTGATTTGGGCAGCAGCAATCGGTGGAATTATCTTCAAACTTTTTTATACCGGGAAATTTGATGTCGTTTCAACTGTTGCCTACGTGGTGATGGGTTCCATTGTGTTGGTAGCTATCAAACCGCTGATTGCCAATCTTTCGCTGCCCGGACTTTACTGGCTGCTTGCCGGTGGGATAAGTTACATTATCGGTGCCGTTTTGTACCTGCAGCGAAAAATGCCTTATCATCATGCTGTTTTTCACCTGTTTGTGCTGGGTGGCAGCATCTGCCATTTTATTGCAGTTTACAGTTATGTACTGAAGTGATAACCGTTTTTGTGAAACTCTAATGGTTATAGTGTTCGCTTGGACCATGTGGCCGAACTAACCCAAAGAAACATAATCATCGTTTAATTCTGAGAGGCTTTGGGAAAGCCGGCGGGGAAGCGCCTCGTGAGAATCTGTTTTACGTACCGCACACTTTTTGTTTCTTCTCCGGTTCATAAGACTCCCACGCCCATTCCGGCGCACAGGCCTTTCGCCGTGTGCTAGGGCTGATAAACCGACATTGCCGGCAGCGCTTTATTATTAAAGTCAAACAGCGCCAGGTTTTCCCATGGTGAACCAACGGTAGATTGTGGCCCTTTGATGGAAACCCACTCTGGTTCCCAGTAGCAAAAGCCTTTTCCGGTAGGGACGCTCTGAATAATGGTTCGAAGTTTCCATAAAAAAGCTTTCTGACCCGCTTCTGTAGCCGGGTAACCGGGGATGAGCTGGTTGATATTACCAATGAAGTTGTTGGTCCGGTCGTTCCATGAAAGTGTAAAAGGATAAGCCGTTTCGGCAATAACCACATTTTTGTTATATTTTGTTGCCAGTTGATTTAGTGTAAGTTGTAAAGTATCCAACGATTTTCCATGCCACCATGGATAGTAGGAGAGTCCGATAATATCATAATCAACATGATATTGCTTCATGAGCCCGAAAAACCAGTCAGCACCTTTGTAACCGGCATAATGGAGGATAATCCGGATAGAAGGATTTGCCTCTCTTACGGCTGCAATGCCTTTTTTAAGGAGTGCCGTGAACTGAACAGGGTGTGAACGCCGGCCATCGTCCCACAAAAAGCCCTGATTTAT
>CAYLSW010000317.1:0-2368 GCA_964386145.1 uncultured Lentimicrobiaceae bacterium
CAGGAGTTTAATTCTGAGCCTGCCTTTGGGATGGGTTGTGCGTAGGAGCAGGCGCCTGTCTTGCCTCAGACAAGGTGAGAATCCCCTATGAATTATTTTCTTTCTTCTTCGATTACCTTAGACTCTCACAGCTTGTCGTGCCTAAGGCAGGGCCATGCCACCCCTCTGGCCTGCCTGTGGATGGCTCAGAGCTAAACGTTGGAGGAAGTAACGGGAATTATGAGAGTGTTCGCACCGGATTAAAGATGTTTTAATAAATGTCTAAATTTATCCCGTTTTAAGTATAACAAAGGAAAAAACCTTTCGCCGGAACTGATTACTTTGTGGTTTTCCAACAAAAAAGCCCCTTATATTCTTACCAAACCGTTGCACGGTTCGCAGAAGAAAAAGAAACTGGATGAAACGGGGCTGGTGATTGCCATTGAGGTTATCATCAATTATGAATTGAAAAGCCTGCTGCTTTCTTTTGGCAGGGAAGTAAAAGTACTGGCTCCCCGGTAGCTTCACGAAGAATTAGTCCAAATGGCTTACAGATAAACTATCCTTCGGAGAATCACTTGCGTTTCGGATTGCGAAAACAGTCTCTTTTCCCCGTAGCTGTTGCTTTCCGGCAAAGTGGGCCGAAGCTTTTGTTTCAGGGTGCTTTCTTTAAGCCTGCCTTAAAGAAATGAACGGATAAAAGGTAAACATGGTGCCGAATGGAAATGGTTAAAATAGTTCAAAGTGGTTCAAACGGGGTTTGGGGAGATTTGCCTCACAGATGCTCACAAAATTAGCAGGCAAAAAAACTACAGAAAAATTACCCGATTTCTTCCATTCTTTCCACCAGCTTATATAGCTTTTCTTTAAAAAACTGCTCCATGAAGTCCAAATCTGCTTTGGGAAGCGGAACAATTCCCGAGGTATTCTGCCGCGCCTGTTCCGGTGTTCTGATGCCCGGTATAACGGTGGAAACTTCCTGGTAACCGAGAATATAACTCAACGCCAAAGTGGTTTTGGAAAAATGGTCTTTATCCGCCGTTTCCCACATGTCATCCAGTACGTCCAGCGATTGAGCCAGAAACTCCGGCGTCAGCCGGAAAAAACGGTGGTCATCTTTATCAAAACGGCTATTCCGGTCAAACTTACCCGTCAACAAGCCGAACTGCAACGGCATGCGGGCAATAATGCCGTACCCTGCTGCATAAGCTTTTTGTATCATCGGCAACCCTCGCTGGTTGATCAGGTTAAAAACGATCTGAAAGCCACTGCCCAATGCTCTCTCCATCAGAAAGTCCGCTTCCGGTTCCGGATGGAAAGTATTCAGCGACAAGCCCCAGTATCTGATTTTCCCTTCCTGCTGCAACTGTTCCATGGCTTCTATACAATCCCCATTTTCCAAATCCGCCATCCTTGCGGTATGCAACTGGTAATAGTCGATGGTGTCGCGTTTCAGTCGTTTCAGGCTTTTTTCACAAGCCCGCTGAATGTACTCTTTATGATAGTCTGTGGTAAACAAACCGGTTTCATCCACTTTGTTGCCCACTTTGCTGGCAATAATTACATCCTGCCGGTTGCCGAAAGTCTTACCTATGAGTTCTTCCGAATGGCCTATCCCATAAACGTCGGCCGTATCAAAAAAGTTAATCCCCCTGTCGAGGGCTTTTTTCAGCGCTGCTACCGACTGCCGGTCGTCCACTTTTCCCCAGCCAATGGGAATGTCGCCCGCCATCGCCGGACCACCAATGGCCCATGCCCCAAAACCAACCTGGCTGACCATCAAATCTGTTTTGCCGAATTGTCTGTATTCCATAACATATCAATTTTATGAATGTATTGGCGAAAATACACATTCCGGCAGTTTTTTATCTGGTGTCAGATAACCTTTCAGGTTGATAAAAACCTGAAAGGTGGAATCATCCATATTCCAATCTTTAAGATGCAAGGCCACATGGAAGAACAAAAAAAGCAGGGCACCTCCTTTTGGAGATGACCTGCTTCAAAATATTACTGTTGTAGGAAACGACTTCAACTTTCCGGATATTAATTTCGGAAAACAAATCCATCACTTTCTATTTCAATACGAATAGGCTTATCCGTATTGACATTCCCGGTTAGAATCATCTTCGACAATTCGTTCAGCACTTCTCGCTGAATCACCCGTTTCAGCGGACGGGCACCAAACTGCGGGTCGTAACCCATTTCGGCCAGTTTGTCCACGGCAGCATCGGTAATTTCCAGTGTTATGTTGTTCTTTGCCAGCATCTGACGCGTCCGTTCAAACTGCAGTTTCACAATGCCGTGGATTTCGTCACGCGAAAGCGGTTTGAACATAATGATTTCGTCAACCCGGTTCAGAAATTCCGGACGGATCGTTTTCCTCAACAGT
>CAYLSW010000318.1:0-2368 GCA_964386145.1 uncultured Lentimicrobiaceae bacterium
TCCAGACGGTAGGCTTCTCCATGTATTCCAAGGCATACCAGGTAGCGTTAATGTTGGTTGCTTTGGAATCATTGATAAAGTGAATACCATGAACACTGGCCACATATTCGAGTCTGTGGGTAATATTCTGAAAATCAGAAAGGCTCTGTTTGATGGTCTCTTTACGGATTTCCATCAGGCGGGCAGTAACCCCCGAAGCCATGGAGTTATAAACATTGTGCTTACCTTGTAATGCTAATTGTTCGAGTGTCATATCAAAACTGTTTTTACCGTTATTAAATCTTATTTTATTATTTATTATTCCGGCTCCGGGATACCGGTCAGCGCTGTGTTGACCAAAAGGAACCGGAGTTGCCATTATTTTTCTTTTATTCAATTCTCTCCGGATAACAGGGTCGTCAGCCCAGTAGACGAAGTAATCGTTTGCCGTCTGATTTTGAAGAATCCGGAATTTACTATCCACATATTTTTGAAAATTATTATCGTAGCGGTTGAGATGGTCCGGTGTAATATTGAGCAGGATGGCGATATCAGCTCTGAACCTGAACATTCCATCCAGCTGAAAACTACTGATCTCCAAGACATACCAGTCGAAATTATGAAAAGCTACCTGCCAGGCAAAACTTTCACCCATATTGCCGGCCAATCCCACATTGATACCTGCATTTTTTAATATATGATAGGTCAGAAGTGTGGTAGTAGTTTTTCCGTTACTCCCGGTGATACAAATTTTTTTGGCGGCGGTAAAGGCACCTGCAAATTCTATTTCAGAAATCACCGGAATACCTTTTTCCCTCATTTGCCGGATCATAGAAATCGTATCAGGAATGCCGGGACTTTTCACCACTTTTTCGGCTGCAAAAATCCTGACGGTATCGTGTCCGTTTTCTTCAAAATCTATTTCAAACTGTTTAAGAACGCGTCTGTACTTTTCACTTATTTTCCCTTTATCGGAAACAAAAACCGGCAGCTCATGAATTTTAGCAAGCACGGCAGCTCCCGTTCCGCTTTCGCTGGCTCCGAGAACTACTATTTCGTGTTTTTGTTTCATACAACCCCATATTTATCTCACTTTCAATGTTATAATAGTTGCTACAGCAAGGGCAATCCCCACAATAAAAAAACGTAAAACGATTTTTGGCTCTGGAAATCCCAGTTTTTGAAAATGATGATGCAGCGGAGCCATTTTGAAAATCCGCCGACCAACACCATATTTTTTGCGAGTATATTTGAAGTAGCCCACCTGCAAAATCACTGAAATACTCTCGGCGAGGAAAATGCCACCGAAAAGGGGAATCAGCAGTTCTTTGCGGATGATGATGGCAAATACGGCAATAATACCGCCAATGGCCAGACTGCCCGTATCGCCCATAAAAACCTGTGCAGGATAGGTGTTGTACCACAAGAACCCAACGGTAGCACCCACAAAGGCACTGATATAAACTGCCAACTCACCCACGTTGGGCAAATACATAATGTTCAGATAATCGGCAAAAATAATGTTACCCGACACCCAGGCCAGAATACCAAGGGTGGCCCCCATAATAGCTGATGTTCCCGCCGCCAGGCCATCCATGCCATCCGTCAGATTTGCTCCGTTCGAAACACCGGTTATGATTAAAATGACGATGGGGATGAAAATGAGATAAGCCCATTTTTCATAGCCCGGGCCTATCCATTTAAGCAATACAGCATAGTCAAATTCATTGTTTTTCAAAAACGGAATGGTCGTTTTGGTGGAGTGTTTTTCGGTGATGGAATATCGTGCCGAGGGCCCGGGGTTATTAATTATTGAATAGACTTGCGAGACCTGAGGCATCTGTTTTTCACGGGTAACCACATTCTTGTTGAAATACATCACCAGTCCCACTACCAATCCGAGAATCACCTGTCCTACAATTTTATATTTACCACTGAGTCCCTTTTTATTTTTCTTGAATACCTTGATATAATCGTCGATAAAGCCTAACGCACCGAGCCAGATTGTGGTAAAGAGCATCATAAGAATATAGACATTGTCGAGCCGGGCAAAAAGCAACGCAGGAATTATAATGGAAGCCAGGATAATCAGCCCTCCCATGGTAGGAGTCCCCTGCTTTTCCAACTGACCTTCCAGTCCGAGGTCGCGTACCGTTTCGCCCACCTGGTTTTTATTCAGATATTTAATCCAGTGTTTGCCAAACACAAGGCTGATGAGCAACGAGGTGATAATGGCCATAGCAGCTCTGAAGGAGATATACTGGAACAATCCGGCTCCCGGAAAAGAATAAGCATCATGCAAATATTTAAACAGATAGTACAGCATAATTATCGTGTTTCAAATAATTCAGTCAAAACTTGTTTATCGTCAAAGGGATGTCGCACCCCG
>CAYLSW010000319.1:0-2367 GCA_964386145.1 uncultured Lentimicrobiaceae bacterium
AAAGATACAAAATTTTTAACAAATGAGTGTATTAGTCAATAATGATTCAAAAGTTCTCGTTCAGGGTTTTACCGGGGGCGAAGGTACTTTTCACGCCTCTCAAATGATTGAGTATGGTACCAATGTAGTGGGAGGGGTAACCCCAGGAAAAGGTGGTCAGTCTCATCTCGGCAAACCGGTATTTAACACGGTAAAAGATGCCGTTGATAAGACATCTGCCAATGTTTCCATTATTTTTGTCCCGCCTCCGTTTGCCGCAGATGCCATAATGGAAGCTGCCGAAGCCGGTATAAAGGTCGTTATTTGTATTACCGAAGGTATTCCAACAGAGGATATGGTGAAAGTAAAAGAGTATTTATCAGATAAAGATTGCCGGCTGATTGGCCCTAACTGTCCCGGTGTCATTACCCCGGGTGAAGCAAAAGTAGGTATTATGCCCGGTTTTATTCATAGCAAAGGCAAAGTGGGAATTGTTTCCCGCTCGGGAACCCTTACTTACGAAGCCGTTGACCAGCTTACCAAAGCAGGATTAGGTCAGACCACCGCCATCGGCATTGGCGGCGATCCGATTATTGGTACTACCACAAAAGAGGCGGTAGAACTTTTTATGAACGATCCGGAAACCAAAGGGATTGTGATGATTGGCGAAATTGGCGGAAACATGGAAGCCGATGCTGCTTACTACATTAAAGAGCATGGCAACAAGCCGGTGGTGAGTTTTATTGCCGGAGCTACTGCCCCAAAAGGCCGTACCATGGGCCATGCAGGTGCCATCATCGGTGGGAAAGCCGATACTGCTGAGGCAAAAAAAGCCATTTTACGTGAATGTGGTGTTCACGTCATTGATTCTCCTGCTGAAATCGGCAGCAAGATGCTTGAGGTATTGGGAGAATAATTTTTTATAAATTTGTTCGTTTTTGAGGCTGTCCGTTTTTGCGGATAGCCTTTTTTGTTTTCCCGTAAGAAAATGAGTCGCCCTTCATAAAGTTTGTTCCATGATAAAATATTATCTATTTGGATTAATTACAAATAACTTAATGTCGTATCTTTGCATGAAAAATAATCAAGCACAAAATACATGTCACTTTTAAGACAATTTACATTAGACAATACAGATAAAGAGACACTATCCAAATGGTATCAGCTCTTAACGCTGGGCAGGCAATTGGATGAAAAAGCGCCCAACTATCTCAAACAGGCACTGGGATGGTCATATCACGCACCGTATGCCGGTCATGATGGTATACAACTTGCTATTGGTCAGGTGTTCGACCGCAAAAAAGATTTTCTGTTTCCCTATTACCGTGATATGCTCACGGCAATTTCTGCTGGTCTTACGGCGGAGGAGATCATCCTGAATGGTATATCAAAAGCAGCTGATGTGGCCGGTGGCGGACGGCACATGTCCAATCATTTTGCCAAACCCGAATGGCATATTCAAAACGTATCTTCTGCTACCGGAAACCATACGTTGCATGCCGTAGGTGTGGCCCGTTCCATAAAAATATACAAAAGCGGGGGTGTGGCCATTAGCTCTCAGGGCGAATCTTCCACTTCCGAAGGTTATGTTTTTGAAGCCATCAATGGGGCAGCCAAAGAAAAAGTCCCCGTTATTTTTGTCTTCCAGGATAATAAATACGGTATTTCGGTTCCTCAGGCAGATCAGTCGGCTAATGTGCGGGCTGCCGAGAATTACCGGGGTATCCGGAATCTGAAAATTATGTATTGCGATGGGAAGAATGTCTTTAATTCCATGAATACCCTGTTTGCCGCCAAAGAGTACGCACTAAAAAACAGCCTCCCGGTAATAGTACATGCCAACTGTGTGCGCATCCATTCGCATTCCAATTCCGACCGTCAGGAGCTGTATCGTGATGAAAACGAACGCCATTGTGTAAAACTTTCTGACCCGCTTACCCGCTTTCATCTCCAGCTTATACACTCCGGAAAGTTCACGGAAGAGGAGTTGGAAACTATGGATAAAGAGGCAAAACAGATCATTTCTGTGGCACATAAAAAAGTGATCAGGGCTGCTGACCCTGACCCAAAATCAATTTTAGATTTTGTTTCTCCCGAACCTTATGTAAGCAAAAAGTATCCTGAAGGAACCCATGATGGAACCAACGGAAAAAAAATGAGGCTTATTGAAGCTTTAAATTCAACATTAAAGGCTGAATTTCGTCACAACCCTGATACTTATATCTGGGGACAGGACATGGCCAACAAAGAAAAAGGTGGAATTTTCAATGTGTCAAAAGGAATGCAGAAAGAGTTTGGGCATATCAGAGTTTTCAATGCCCCCATTGCCGAAGATTACATTGTGGGAACTTCCAACGGTATGACCCGTTTTAATGACAAAATCAGGGT
>CAYLSW010000320.1:0-2346 GCA_964386145.1 uncultured Lentimicrobiaceae bacterium
CTGCTTTAATCATTCCGGAAACCTGCCCGATTTCGAGTTCCCCCTCAGTTATATCGCCCTCGAACATCCCTTTTTTGGCCCGACCTTTACCAAGTAATTCGGCCAATTCTTCTTTTGTCGCTCCGGTTAGCTCAGCATGATGAACTTTTTCAAAAAAGGGATTACGAAGCAGGCGTACGGGTACAAGTTGTTTCAACGACAGGTATGTTTCACCATCACCGGCATCCACAATTTTCTGCTTGAAGGCTTCATGTGCCGACGATTCCGCCGAGGCCGCAAACAGGCTGCCGATTTGTACACCGGCCGCACCAAGAGCCATCGCTGCATACATAGCCACTCCTGAACCAATTCCGCCGGCCGCTATCAATGGAAGCTGCACCACATTGCGAAGCATTTGAAGCAAAACCAGCGTGGTGGTCTCTTCAAAGCCGTTGTGTCCGCCGGCTTCAAAACCTTCGGCTACTATGGCATCGACCCCGGCATCCTGCGCTTTCAGGGCAAATTTTTTGTTGGCAACCACATGTGCCACGGTTATTCCCTTTTCTTTCAAAAAGGCCGTATATTTTTTCGGATTACCGGCTGAGGTAAAGATAATTTTAACTCCCTCACGTACAATAATTTCCATGAGCTCATCTGTTTGGGGATAAAGTAATGGTACGTTCACGCCGAAAGGTTTCCGGGTGGCTTGCCGGCATTTCCGGATGTGTTCTTGCAACGTCTCCGGATGCATGGAGCCGGCACCAATAAGTCCCAGTCCCCCGGCATTGCTCACCGCCGATGCCAGCTCCCAGCCACTGCACCAAATCATGCCGCCCTGGATGATGGGGTATTGTATGTGAAATAATTCTGTTATACTGTTCATGATATTGGTTTATTATTTATCAGTCTTATTTTCAATTTCGCAGACCGTGTATACGTTTTTATATTGTACATATTTTCTATTTGTTTCCCATAGACAAGATAAGGTTTCCTCATCTGCTCAATATCTCTTACAGAAAAACCTTTCCCAAATTCCCGTGTAAGTTTCTGCGATAATTCTTTAAAAATTTATTATCCGTATTCAGCACAAATTCTCCCTTTTCATTCTTTTTCAACAATAGATTTTCCTATTTCAGAATAGGGATAAACCATTTCTTATTGAGAGTCTGAGTAACTGTTTTTCAAATCATTAGCATATCTATCAACCTCATTATTTTTGCTGTCAGCCGAATCCTCCCCCATTCCTTGTTATTGGGTGTTTTTTATTTTTTCAATCTGCCGAATCCACTCGTCCGATTTATTGACCACAAATTTTTCTGTTGTATTATTTTGGGTAGTGATTTTCAATCCATTAGAAAATAGCCCTAGGGTTTTATATTTTCGCCAATCTTTGATTTCATTCAATGCCAACGCAAACAGATGGTTTTGCACATTTATTTTATGCGATTGGAAAACAAGTCTTTCGTTGGTTAAAAATAATTTTCCTCCGACAGCTTCAAACTTCACTTTATGATTTGCTGCGCCTTCTTTTAGGATCTTTTCATCTTCTTGAATCTCAATTTGAATTTTATTCCCTCTTTTTAGAAAATAGAGAATAACCACACCATAAACTAATCCCCCAACGACCGCACCAACTATTCCGCTCACAACAATTTTCAAACTAATCTGACCTGCAATAACAGAATTCACAGCAGTCATTGCGACAGCCAGCAGAATCCCGAAAATTGCACCTGATTTAAAAGCAATTTTTTTCATTTTAACCTCCTTTTAAATTATTTTTTGACCAATATCTATCACAATAAACAACTATTAAGCAACAATTAAACAATTTTGAACAACTATTGCCTGACAACTGCCTGACAATCAAAATAACTATTACCTAACAGCTGAAAGACCACCGAATGACCATTGCCTGTCAGCGCCAGCGCCTGACCACCAAAATTCACTACTTTCTTAACCAAATCCTCTAACCCTTCATCAACTCCTGCACCACCAAATCGACATCCTCTTTAATGTCAAGAATAGTCGCATCAAGCATGTAACACGGCGTGGTAAAGACATTATATTTATGGTCGTGCACCACCTGTCCGTGTGTGGTAACCACATGTTTGCTGCCCATTTTTTCGATGGCTTCTATGGTCCCCGGATCATCTCCAATGGTTACTTCCACGCCTTGGATTACACGCGCTACCACTGCCGGGGCAATGCACAAGGCACCAATAGGCTTATGCAAGGTTAGCATCTGTTTTATGGCATTCTCCACTTCCGGATTAACGGTGGCATCGGCGCCATCAAAAGCAACGGTACTCAGATTTTTGGCAGCGCCGAATCCACCCGGAAAAATCAGCGCATCAAAATCGGCAGCTT